>NZ_JANSIM010000091.1:0-35059 GCF_047502655.1 Synechococcus sp. R5-12
GTCCTGACTGTAGCTTGCAAACTCAAGGTGTCCCAGTCGCAAGCTGCAAAATTGGATGCGACAATAGATGCCTTTGTGCAGGCGTTGAACTGGGTGAATCAGAACACACCACAAAAGACACCCAACGCCGTCAAACTGCAATCCCTTTGCTATACTACCAGATGGTACCTCAAGGCAGCTATCCAGAGTGCAGTCCACAGTGGTGATCGGGGCGGGGCCAGCTGGATTGAGTGCCGCCTACGAGCTGAACAAGCAGGGCTACCCGGTAACGGTTTTGGAAGCGGATCCGGTGCAGGTAGGGGGGCTATCCCGCACTGTAACCTACCAAGGCTATCGCTTTGATATCGGTGGACACCGCTTTTTCTCCAAGTCGGCGGAAATTGAGGCTCTGTGGACGGAGATTTTGGGCTCGGAAATGCAGGTTTGCCGGCGGCTTTCCCGCATTTTTTACCGAGGTGTTTTCTTTGATTATCCAATTCGACCTACGGATGTTTTTGCCAAACTGGGGCCAGGGTTTACCACCCTCTGTCTGCTCAGTTACCTAAAGGCGCGCCTCTTTCCCAGGCCCAATCCTGTATCTTTTGAAGATTGGGTCATTAACCAATTTGGGGAACGGCTGTATCGCACTTTTTTTAAGACCTACACCGAGAAAGTGTGGGGGATCCCTTGTCACGAGATCAGCGCCGACTGGGCAGCCCAGCGGATCAAGGGTCTGTCGATGGCTTCTTTGATCCGTAAAACCTTTTTCCCCAACCGAGAGGGGGTGATCAAAACCCTGATCGATCGCTTTCGCTATCCTCGCCTAGGGCCAGGCCAGATGTGGGAGCGCGTTCAAACCTTGCTGGCAGAAGCCGGGCAGCCGGTACAACTGGATCGCAAGGTTACGGCAATCCACTGGAACCGGGCCGGAGTTCAAGCTGTACAAGCCTGTTCTCAAGGGGGAGAGACCTTTTGGGTGACCGGCGAGCAGTTCATTTCCACCATGCCGCTGCGCTCTCTGGTGCGGGCTTTGGTACCTGCAGCACCGGAGCCGGTGCGAGAGGCTGCCGAACAACTGCGGTATCGGGATTTTTTGACGGTGGCTTTGCTGGTGGATGAGCCCAACCTATTTCCAGATCACTGGATCTACATTCACGATCCCTCGGTGCGGGTGGGGCGTATCCAAAACTTCAAGAATTGGAGCGCGGACATGGTTCCGGATCCCTCGGTCACCTGCTTGGGTTTGGAGTATTTTTGCTCAGCGACGGATCCCTTTTGGGGACAAACCGATGGGGATTTGATGGCCTTGGCAACGCTGGAATTGCAGCGGTTGGGCCTGCTGGGGAAGGCAAAGGTTTTGGGCGGCACAGTCATTCGCGCCCCGAAAGCCTACCCGGTTTACAATCACGGCTATCAAGCTCACATCCAGACCATTCGAACCTTTTTGGAAGAAGCACTGCCCAATTTGCAGGTGGCAGGTCGCAACGGCATGCACCGCTACAATAACCAGGATCACGCCATGATGACGGGCCTTTTGGCCGCTCGCAACATTGTGGCAGGGGAACGGCGCTACGATGGGTGGCGGGTCAACCAAGATGCTGAGTATCTGGAAGAGGAGGATTCGACAGCGGCCTTGGCGGGAGGACGGGCGGTGCCCCGGGCCCTGGGTCACCGGAGCTAGCGGCGGAAGGGATCCTGCTTCGATCCAGCTTCGCCATCCAACACCTCTAGGATGGCCTTGGCAGCGCGAGCCAGAACGCCGGGTTCTCCCAGGACCGCCCGCATCGCGGCGTAGTCGGCTTGCAGTTGGGCTTTGCGTTCCGGCCGAGTTAGCAACTCCAGCGCCAGTTGGGCAATCTTCTCCGGCTGGGCCTGCTCCTGCAGCAACTCCGGGACAATGGGGCGCATCTGCACCAGGTTGGGCGGAGACATGAAGGGCACCGACACCCTCAGCCAATGGCGGGCGATCCAGAAGGTGAGGGGGTTAAGGCGATAGATCACCACCTGGGGGATCCCCAAGATAGCCGTCTCCAAGTTCACCGTGCCCGACTTGGCCAACACCAAATCAGCCGCTGCCAAGGCGAGGTGATGAGCTTTGTGGGGGGAGAAGAAGGACAGAGCTTGGGGATCCAAAAGGGTGAGGTTGAGCCCAAGGCGGCGGGCAGCCCGCGCAATCGGGGCAGCAAAACGGGGCGAGGCCAGGGGCACCCAAAACTGTGCCTGAGGCAGGTGAGCTTGCAACAACTGAGCCGCCTTGAGCAAGACAGGCAGAACCGAGCGCAGCTCTTGCCGACGCGAAGCCGGCACCACCACCACCACCGTGGCTTCGGCAGGGATCCCCAACTGGGCTCTGGCTGCAGCACGGCTGGGCACAGCGGCCAAAATATCCAACAGGGGATGGCCCACATACTGGACATGGGCTCCTGCCGCCGCGTAGTAGCGGGCTTCCTCAGGGAAAATTGCCAACATCAGCCGCATCTGCTGGGCCAGTTGGTAGGTGAGGCGGGCATCCTGCGACCACACCCACTCTTGGGGAGCAATGTAATAGACGGCAGGGATCTGCCGCCGTTGCAGCAGACGGGCAATGCGGCTGTTGACGCCGATGTAGTCCACCAGCACGGCCACATCTGGCGGGTCTTGGGCTAAAAAGCGGCGAATCTTCCACTCCGTCCAGAGGGCGGGGCCGACAAAGGGAAGAGCCTCTAAAATGCCAACGGAGCTGATCTCGGTAGTGCGGTGCAATAAACGGGCCCCGGCAGCAGCCATGCGCTCTCCTCCCACGGCGGTGATGCGCAGCTGAGGGCGTTGGCGCAGCAATTCTTCGATCAGATGGCCGGCCTGCAGATCCCCTGAGACCTCGCCCGTGCAGATGAACAGGTGGCTCACTAGAGCTACGCTCCCGACCCCAATCTTTAGTCATCCAGCTCTGAAGTGCTCTGCACCGGCGGATCTTCCCCCCTCCCGCGCAGGGCCGGCAGAGGGCCACGTCGTTGGGGCTGGGAGAGGGAGTCTTCCAAAAATTGCAGCAGATGTTGCAGGGATCCCGTCTCGTCCACCCACTCTTTCCCCTGTAGGGAAAGGACATGGCGCTCTCCCTCCGCACCGCTGTTACAAACGACACACAGGCTGCTGCGCAGCGTTTGCAGCGCTTTTTCCAAAGGCAACCCTGAGCGGTACAAAAATCGGTAGACCTGCCGCAGCAAGGGCAGGGATCCCTCCATCCCTTGGGCTCGCCGCAGCCCCACCAAGTTCAGACCGCGGATGCGAGCCGGATGTCCTTCCACCAACATGTAGGGGGGAACGTCGCGGTCAACCCGGCTCATCGCCCCCACCATGGCCAAGCGCCCAATGCGGGTGAACTGGTGGATCCCGACCATGCCGCCAATGCGGGCTTGAGACTCGATGTGGATATGGCCGGCCAAGGAAACAGCATTGGTAATCACCACCTGATTTTCGATGACGCAGTTGTGGGCGACATGGGTGTAGGCCATCAGCAGGTTGTAATCTCCAATCAGGGTGGCTTCCCCTTCATTGGTAGCCCGGTTGATGGTGACGAACTCGCGGATGCGATTGCCTCTGCCGATTACCACTTGAGAGGGGGCGCCGCTGTACTTCAGATCCTGAGGCTCGGTGCCCACAACTGCTCCCGGAAAAATGTGGTTGCCCTCGCCGATTTCCGTCCAGCCATCGATCACCACATGGGCCCCCACCACCGTATGGGCAGCAATGCGAACATGCTCGCCGATCACCGCATAGGGGCCAACCTGCACCGTTTCGTGCAGCTCAGCTTTCGGATGGATCACCGCAGTGGGATGAATCCGCTCCCGTGAGCGGTGCGGCGCACTTGCAGAGATGTTGGGAGTGGATCCCGCTGAAGCGAACGAACTCATTTCCGACCTAGCCAGCAACTGTGGTTACGCTCCCAACCCTGCGAAGGATCACCAAGACTTGACTCCAGGGGAGATGAGCCTTAGAGCTACGCCCCACTGTCGCGACAACATGTTTACCGTATCCCGACAGAAAGGCGCAAGCAGCCCCTGAGCCATCTTTCTATCCCAACACTTTATCTCAATTGCGAGAACACCCACACCGGAGCGCCTCCTGGATGGCCGCTGTTGGCCCATCAATCCACCAGGGAGAACATCAGCTCCCCCTCGGTTACCAGTTGCCCTCCCACCTGAGCGCGGCAGAACATCTTGCCAATGCGCCTCTGGCGAATGGTGAGCAAATCGGCGGAGAGCAGCAGCTGATCCCCCGGCAGTACCGGGCGGCGAAAGCGAACGCCATCGATCCCGGCAAACAGGGCCAAACGCCCGGCCACGTCCGGCAACTTGGTCAACACGATCCCCCCTATCTGGGCCATGGCCTCGACGATTAGGACGCCGGGCATGATGGGTCGGTTGGGGAAATGCCCTTGAAAAAAAGGCTCGTTGAAGGTGACGTTTTTCAGGCCCACCGCCCGTTGCCCCGGTTGATACTCCACAACCCGATCCACCAGCAAGAAAGGATAGCGATGGGGCAAGATCTCCAAAATCTGCTCCGTTGTGAAGACGGGGGGAGCGGTTGCCAATTGAGCGGCTGCTTCAGCCGAGAGAAGGGGAGGAGGAGAGACATCAGAGGCCATGGTGAACCCACAGAGGCAGAGGACAAAACCAAATCCCGGACGGGGAGGACGGCAGGCCAGAACTCAGCCAAAAGAGCGCCCAGGGAGCTGCGGAAAGGAGGGGAATGAAGCGGATCCCACCCTGGGGATCCCCTTGAAGACAAGTGCTCCGCACCGCTCTCGCACCTGAGGATGGCAGGGTTGTTGCTGCGCAACCGGATCCCTTGCTCCCCCTCACTCTTCATGGATCAGCAGGGATCCACTCTTGAGCAACTGCTCGGCCAAACGGTGGTGCAGGGCATGGCCCGCCTTGTAGGCCACAATGTGCCCCTGCAGTCGGCAGCCCAGGAGGCTGAGATCTCCTAGTAAATCTATCAGCTTATGGCGCACCGGCTCATCTGGGTAGCGCAATGGCCCCAACCACTCGGTTTGGCTACAGACAATGGCATTTTCCAGGCTGCCCCCCTGGATTAGCCCCCGTTCCCGGGCCAGCTCCACATCCTGCTGGCGGGCGAAGGTGCGGGCCGGCGCAATGGACTGGACAAAATCCGGCCTGTTCTCCCTCCAGCTCAGCCACTGTTCTCCAATCGGGCAATCGGCAAAATCGATGCCATAGGTAAAGCGGGCTGTAGGATGGGGGAGAGCGCTGACAAAGGCTTCCCCCGCCCAGACAGTGACCGGTTCTTGGATCACCCCCAGCACGGCTGGCTGATCTTGGGCCTGGATCCCGGCCTGGGCAATGGCCTCCACAAAGGGCAGGGCAGAGCCATCCAGAATCGGCAGCTCCGGCCCCTCCACCTCGATGCGGCAGTTGTCAATGCCCAGGATGTAAAGGGCGGCCAGCAGGTGTTCCACCGTCTGCACTTGAACAGAGGGGGATCCCTGCTGCAACAGGGTGCAGAGATGGGCAGGGGCCAGGGATCCCAACCGAGCCGGGATCTCAGGGGATCCCGGTCGATCCACCCGCACAAACACCCGACCGCTGCCGACAGGAGCTGGATGCAGACTGCAGCCAATTGGCAGGCCGGTGTGCAGGCCAACGCCTTCTAGGGCAATAGAGCTGGCTAAGGTGTGTTGCCGGCCTCTCATCGTGCTCCGCAGCGCTAGTGCAAACGCTCTTGGCCCTGGTCGAAAACGCGGTAATACAGCTCCCGATAGCCCACGCGCAGGTTGCTGCCGGCATCTGCCAACTTGGCTTTGTGGCTGCGGGTGCCGTAGGCGCTGAACACCTCGTAGGTATCTCCCTCAAAGAAAAAGGAAGAGACATCGGACACCTCTTCGCCCCCCAGCAACTGCCAGCGCCCCTGGCGAAACTGCAGCCGGTAGTGGGCTTTATCCAAGCTGCCGGAAGGACGGTCGATCATGGCGTCGATGCTGCCCTCGTAGAACGGCTCGGCACCACCATTGGGGATGGATATGTCCACAGGCCACACGTCCACAGCGATATCTCGGTAGCGGCAGTTGGGCCGGTTGCACAGGCGAATCGAGCGCATGACCTCGGCAATGGCTTCCAGCCGCTGCCGCGCCTCGGCCAGAGAAAACCGCTCTGAGTCGCTATCGCGAACGAGCTGGGGCGATACCTGAGCCGGCCCTGCCAGCGATGAAGGGGCAGCCAGCGCCGGGGATCCCCAGCAGCATCCCACCAACACCAGACAAATCAAGCTCAGCCAACAACGGTATGCGGATCCCATGGATGCAATCTATGACAAAATCAAGCTCCTCTTCTCTACTCTAGGCACTCTGGGGGATCCCAACCTGATGCCGATATTACCCCACTCTGGCCCTGAACAACTGGCGCAGGTACGGCTTGTATTGGTGCAGCCGGCTGGGCCGCGCAACCTCGGCGCCATTGCCCGCGTGATGAAAAACATGGGCTTCAGGCAGTGGGTGCTGGTGGATCCCCAATGCGATCCCCTCGATATGGAAGCGATCACCACAGCCGTGCATGGGGCAGACCTGCTCCATCAAGCCCGGAAGGTGCAAACTTTGCCCGAAGCCCTGCAAGGGTGTGTGCAGGTTTTCGGGACAACGGGGCGCAGCCAAACCTACCCACCCGAATGGCAAATTCAGTCCCCCCGCCAAGCCTTTCCCGCTCTGCTGGCCGCCGGCCCTGCTGCCCTTGTGTTTGGCCCCGAAGATCGCGGCTTGAGCAACGAGGAGCTGGCCCTTTGCCATCGCCAGATCCAGATCCCCACCGATGCGACCTATCCCTCTTTAAACTTGGCCCAAGCCGTGGCCATTTGTTGCTATGAGCTGTACACCCTCGTCTGCCAGAGCCCTTCTCCCGCTCCTCCTGTGCCCTCGCCTCAAAGGCTTGCCCCCTTCGAGCTGCTGGAGGGATTTTTCGACCACTTAGAAGCGCTGTTGCTGCAAATTGGCTACCTGCACCCCCACACAGCCCGCCGCAAAATGCTCAAGTTTCGCGCCCTGTTCCAGCGAGCCGGCCTGACCGTAGCCGAGGTGGCCTTGTTGCGCGGGATCCTGCGGCAACTGCAATGGAGCCAGGGATGCTCTCGTCAGGAACCTCTGGAAGCAAATGCAGCTCCCGTCCCGCCGACGCAACCAGATTCCAGCAGGACCCCATCTTGACCCCAAGGCTGGGCCTCCAGCCCCGCCCTACCGCTACCGGAAGCAAGCTAGAAGGGCGGCTTCCTGCTTTCAGGCGGCGCGGAGCGCTTGTCAAGAATCTTGAGGCTTTGGCCGTGGGAGAATATCGGAGAATATCAATGCTAGAGCTTAAGGGTGGCGCGGGGATCGTAGGATTGAACCCGCTGCAGCCTTTCGTAAAGTTCTCGCTCTTCTTCGGAGATCTGGGTGGGCAAATGGATCTGCACCACCACGTAAAAATCCCCCCGTTCTCCGTTGCCTTTGGGAAATCCCCTTTCCGCCAGCCGCAACTTTCGCCCCGGCTGCATGCCAGGTGGGATCCGCAGCTTCACCACCCCATCCAAGGTGGGCACTTCCACCTGGGCGCCCAAAACCGCTTCGCTGGGGCTGATGGGCAGATCGCAGTAAACGTCGAATCCCTCTAGGCGATAGAAGGGGTGGTCTTTCAGCTCAATTTTAAGGTACAGATCACCGGCACCGCCGTTGGGGTTGGGGTGGCCTTGGCCGCGCAGGCGAATCCGCTTCCCTGGCGTAATTCCCGGCGGGATGTTTACCTCGAGCACGCGATCCCCGCCCACCCGCAGGCGACGCTTGCCCCCCTCAAAAGCTTCTGGAATGCTGATCTGGATGGTGGCCTCAGCATCGTAACTGGTGTTGCCAGTGGATCCCGAAAATCCGCTGCTGCGGTCTGTGGTTTGGCTGCGCACCCGGCCCAGCAGTTGATCGATGAAGTCTTGAAAATCATCAAATTGGCTGAAATCGACGCCACTCCCCCCAAATCCGCTCCCCCCAAAGTCTTGGCTGAAGGGGCTGCTGCTGTAGGTGTAGGCATCGCGGCTGGAGCGAAACCCGCCCTGCTGATAGTATTGGCCAAATTGGTCGTATTGCCTGCGCTTGCTGGGATCCGAGAGAACTTCGTAGGCTTCGTTAATGTCTTTGAATTTCTCTTCAGCCGCTTTGTCGTTGGGGTTGACATCTGGGTGATACTTGCGGGCTAGGCGCCGATAGGCTTGTTTCACCTCATCGGCAGTGGCCGTTTTGCTGACCCCCAAAATCTTGTAGTAGTCCTTAAAGTTTTGCATGGAGGCGTCCGCAGGCAAATCGCTGAGAGTGGGCAGAAAACCACGAGGCTAGGCGTCCCCGACAAGGGCTCCTTCCCTCCGACCTACTGAAGAAAATGAGGAGGCGGGCTAGACGCCATCGCCCATCCCGTCCCTCCTCATTATCGGCGCTACAAGTAAGGGCGGGATCCGCCCTGGGCCCGCGGCCCACGGAGGGATCCCTGAGCAGTCACTTGCTCTCGGTGAAGTCGGCATCGATCACATCATCGCTGCCGCCGGAGGTTTTCCCTGAGCCGGGAGTGGGGCCAGAGGAGGCCCCCGGCTGTTGATACAGCTCGCTGCTCATGGCGTAGAGAGCCTCTTGCAGCTCCCGCTCTTTGCTCTGGATGGCGCTGTCGTCCTCCCGCTGGATGGCCTCCCGCAGTTCTCGCACCAGAGTCTCGATTTGGCTGCGTTTGCTGGAGGAAATCTTGTCGCCCAACTCCTTCAACTGCCGCTCGGCTTGGTAGGCCAGCGAGTCGGCCTTGTTGCGGCGCTCAATTTTCTCCCGGCGGGCCCGGTCTTCGGCAGCGTATTTTTCTGCCTCAGCAATCATGCGCTCCACCTCTTTGCTATCCAAAGTAGAGGCGCCGGTGATGGAGATGCTCTGCTCTTTGCCGCTGCCTTTGTCTTTGGCCGTCACCTTGAGGATGCCGTTGGCGTCGATGTCGAAGGTGACCTCGATCTGCGGCACACCGCGGGGGGCCGGCGGGATCCCGTCCAGCTTGAAGCGGCCCAGAGATTTGTTGTCGCGGGCCAGCTCCCGCTCCCCTTGCACCACGTGGATTTCCACAGAGGTCTGCCCATCTTCGGCAGTGGAGAAGATCTCCGACTTGCGGGTGGGGATGGTGGTGTTGCGCGGGATGAGCTTGGTGGCCACGCCGCCCAAGGTTTCCACCCCCAAGGACAAGGGGGTGACATCCAGCAGCAGCACGTCTTTGACTTCGCCCGCCAGCACACCCGCTTGGATGGCCGCCCCAACCGCCACCACCTCATCGGGGTTGACACTTTGGTTGGGTTCTTTGCCCAGCAGCTCCCTCACCAGCCGCTGCACCGCCGGAATGCGGGTGGATCCCCCCACCAGCACCACTTCGTTGATGTCGGCCTTGGTGAGCTTGGCATCCCGCAGGGCTTGTTCCACCGGCCCCTTGCAGCGCTCCAGCAGGTCGGCACAGAGGTGTTCAAATTGAGCGCGGGAGAGCTTCAGCTCCAGGTGTTTGGGCCCATCGGCAGTGGCAGTGATGAAGGGCAGGTTGATGGTGGTTTCGGAAACGCTGGACAGCTCGATCTTGGCTTTTTCCGCAGCTTCCGTTAGCCGTTGCAGCGCCTGCCGGTCTTGCCGCAGGTCGATCCCTTCCATTTGCTTAAACTGCTCGGCCATCCAATCGACGATCTTCTTGTCGAAGTCATCGCCGCCCAACTGCGTATCGCCGCTGGTGGATTTCACCTCGAAAACACCATCCCCCACTTCCAGGATGGACACGTCGAAGGTGCCGCCGCCCAGGTCGAAGACGAGGATGGTCTCGTTGTTGCGCTTGTCCAAGCCGTAGGCCAAAGAGGCTGCTGTCGGCTCGTTGATGATGCGCAGCACTTCCAAACCGGCAATGCGGCCCGCATCTTTGGTGGCCTGCCGCTGCGAGTCATTAAAGTAAGCAGGAACCGTGATCACCGCTTGGGTGACCGGCTGGCCCAGGTAGCGGCTGGCATCATCCGCTAGCTTGCGCAGCACCATGGCCGAAATCTCTTCCGGCGCAAATTCCTTGTTCAGGCGGGGGGCGTATAACTTGACATTGCCCCGCTCATCCCGCCGCACCTGGTAGGAGACCCGCTTGGAATCGGCATTCAGCTCATCGTACTTGCGACCGATGAACCGCTTAACGGAGTAGAACGTGTTTTCGGGGTTGAGCACCGCTTGGCGGCGGGCCATTTGGCCCACCAGGCGCTCTCCATCTTTGGTGAAGGCGACCACCGAGGGTGTGGTGCGAGTACCCTCAGCATTGGCGATGACGGTGGGGACACCCCCCTCCATTACGGCGACAACCGAGTTGGTTGTGCCCAGGTCAATTCCTACAACTTTTCCCATCGGCTCCTTATTCTCCTCTTCTTGAGTACATTGCTTCGGTTACCGCCGCCAGCCTGTGTGAAGTAGCTTGGGCAGCCAATCTGTGAAAATCCGGCAGATGCTTGGTCACTTCCTGGGTCGATCCTAACCAGCTGGTTGGCGAGGCCAGGGCGAGAATGCCGCCCATTTCTCGGGGCTGAAGGGCAGACCGGTTACGGATCTCCGTACCTGCAGCAGCCTTGCTTTCGGTGCCGCTTGGGGTATGGCCTGGGTTGGCAGCTATTGGCAACTCTTGGGGGACTGCTGCCAGGCTAGCTCTGGATAAGCTGCAGCGCCTCCAGGCCGCGGTTCACAACGGTTGCGGCCAGGGGCAGGTAGCCCATCTCCTCGGCCAGGGCTTGTCCTTCGGTAAGGGCCCAGCGGAGCACAGCTTGCAGGGCGGCGGCCATGGCGGGATCCGAGTACCGGCGGTAGGTCAGGATCCAGGTGTAGGTGACGATGGGATACGCTCCAGGGCCAGCGGGATCCGGCACAAAAGCCCGCAGGTTTTCCGGCAGCTCAATTTCGCTCAAGGCCAGGGCCGAGGCTTCCGGGGAGGGGAGAATGAACTCGCCGCGGCGGTTCTCCAGAGCTGCCACCGACAGATCCAGCTCGCGGGCATAGACCGACTCCACGTAGCCGATCACCCCTTCGCTGAGAAGCATTTGGGCGCTCATGCCCTCGTTGCCTTTCACCCCAATGCCCACCGGCCACTCCAGCGACATGCCAACACCGATTTCTGAGGCCCAAGCCGGATCGATGGCCGCCAGGTGGCGGGTAAAGGTATCGGTGGTGCCGCTGCCATCGGAGCGGTAGCAGACGGTGATGGGCAGATCGGGAATGGTTAGCTCCGGGTTCAGGGCCAGGATCTCCGGATCCCGCCACTGGTCGATTTGGCCGCGAAAGATCTTCACCAAAACGGGTCGAGACAGCTTGAGTCCAGAAGGGATCCCCGGCAGGTTGTAGCCTACGGCAATGCTGCCTGCGGTCATCGGGATCATGACCACACCCCGCTTCACCTCGGCGATCTCGGCATCGGTCATGGCCACATCACTGGCGGCAAAGTCCACTGTCTGGTCAATAAATTGCCGGATCCCAGCGGCGCTGCCCACCGGTTGGAAATTGATCTCCACCTTGGGATCCACCTGGCGGTAATCGGAAAACCAGCGCAAGTAAAGAGGAGCCGGAAAGGTGGACCCGGCTCCGTTGATCAGCAAAATTTTGTCGGCGGGCTGGCTGCCGGAGGCAGGAACGGGATCCCTGCCGCTGGGTTGGTCAGAACGGGATCCCCTTTGGCAGGCGCTCAAGGTAGCGCCGGTGGCCAATAAAGAAAGCAACACTTCTCGGCGACGGAAGCGGGGCAGTTGAGCCATGGTTCAGGTTCTCCGAGGTCACCGCCCCGATCCTTGTCTTGCCTGCGGGGCCCTGTCAAGGGTTGCCGGCGAGAGCTCTTGGGATCCCGTGCGTGGCCCACTTTCCCCAGGTGGCTGTCTTTTCCCTCTGCGCCATCCCCGTATTCCTCGCTACGCTTCCCAGCAAAACTCAGGATCCAACCCAAGTCCAGAAAGGAAAGACAGAAAATGGAGAATTCAAGAGAAAAACAAAGAAAAACAGCGCAAACAAGAGATTAAGCGAGCTGAGTTCTGCGGCAGTTGCACAGAGATCCCCAAGCCAAAGCCTTGTCTGGCAAGGCTTAGCGGTTTTTGGGCCTGAGTCCCCCCGCACCAGAAAAATCTTGACATATTCTGGAATAAGGCAATATATTGTGGATTCTGTGCAGAAATCCTGCGCTGTTCACATCTCGGTATCTGGGGGACTACTATGCCGACTTTGACTCGTTCTCCCTGGACACTGCGAGACAGCGAAAAGCTCTATCGCATCTCAGGTTGGGGGGATCCCTACTTCCGTATCAACGCCGCCGGTCATGTGGAGGTGACCCCACAGGGCTTACAGCAGCAGGAACCGGGCATTGACCTGTACCACTTGGTGATGGATCTGGTGGCGCGGGGCCTGCAGTTGCCCCTCTTGATTCGCTTTCCCGAGATCGTGGCCGACCGCATGCGGCAAATTTGCGAGAGCTTTCAGCAGGCCATCCAGCGCTTTGGCTACCCCAACGTGTATCGAGGGGTCTATCCCGTCAAGGTGAACCAGCAGCGCCACCTGGTAGAAGAAGTGGTGAAACACGGTCGTGCCTACCACTTTGGCCTGGAGGCGGGATCCAAGCCGGAGCTGTTGATTGCCCTGGCTCTGCTGGATACTCCTGGGGCTTTGCTGATCTGCAACGGCTACAAAGACCGGGATTTTATGGAGACGGCTCTCTTGGCCCAGCGGCTGGGGCGCACACCCATCATCGTTTTGGAGCGGCTGCAAGAGCTGGAGCTGGCGCTGCAGGCTGCCGACCAACTGGGCATTGACCCCATCTTGGGGGTACGGGCCAAGCTCTCCGCCCAGGGCAGTGGACGCTGGGGCACCTCGGCTGGGGATCGGGCTAAGTTCGGCCTCACGGCCACCGAGATTTTGCAAGTGGTGGAACGGCTGCGGGAAGCGGGCAAGCTGCATTGTCTGCGCCTGCTGCACTACCACATCGGCTCCCAGATCTCGATGGTGAGCGTGCATGGACGAGCCGTGCGGGAAGCCAGCCAAATCTACATCGAACTCACCAAGCTGGGGGCACCCATGGGCTACCTGGATATCGGCGGTGGCTTGGGGGTCGATTACGACGGATCCCAGTCCCCCAATCCTTTTTCCCAGAGCTACAGCATGGAGGACTACGCCGCCACCGTGGTGCAGACCGTGCTCACCGCCCTGGAACCCCACGGGATCCAGCCGCCGGTACTGGTGACCGAAAGCGGACGCGCCCTCATGTCCCACCAGTCGGTGCTGGTGTTTGACGTGCAAGATGTCAACGCTGCCAGCCCCTACCCGATGCCCACCCAGCTCACTTCCGATGCGGAGGTGATCCAGAAGCTAAACCAGCTTTACTACCAAATCCAGCCCGATACTCTGGTGGTCAATTACCGCCGTTGTCAGGAGCTGAAGGAGGCTGCTCTGCGTCAGTTCACCGAGGGAGCCCTCAGCTTGCAGGAGCGAGCTGAAGTGGAGCGGCTGTTCTGGAACTGCTCCGACAAGATCTGCACCTTGGCCTACGAGCAGCACCAAGCAGGGCACCCCGTGGCAGTGGATCTCCTGGATCTGGACGAGATGCTGGCCAGCATCTACTACGGCAATTTCTCCCTGTTCCAATCCCTGCCGGATAGCTGGGCCATCGACCAGGTCTTCCCCATCATGCCCATCCACCGTCTGGATGAGGAGCCACGCCAATGGGCTACCCTGGCGGATCTGACCTGCGACAGCGACGGCAAGATCAACCGCTTCTTTGGCGAAGACGGGCAAATCACCTCGGTTTTGCCGCTGCATGATCCTGACGGGCATCCCTACCTACTGGGGGTGTTTCTGGGGGGTGCCTACCAGGAGATCCTAGGGGATCTGCACAACCTGTTTGGCGATACCAACGCGGTGCATATTCGCTCCCGCCCCGGCGGCTACCACGTTTCCCAAGTCATCAAGGGGGACACCATCGGCGAGGTGCTGAGCTGGGTGCAGTACAACAGCGAAGATCTGGTGGAGACCCTCCACCACGCCACCGAGACCGCCCTGCAGCGAGGGCAGATCACGCTGGATCAAGCCCGCGCCTTGCAGCAGCACTTTGAAGACAATCTGCGGGCCTACACCTACTTGCACTGAAGGTGGTGTTCCTCGAAAAAATCCCTAAAACCAAACAGGGATCCCGGCCTAAAACCGGGATCCTTTTTGCTTCCAGATCAAACCAAATCAAAACCAGATCAAAAATTTGTCGATCACAGACGCACCGGACTGTCCAAAGCCAAGTTAATCGTTTGGTTAGGGCGCAACACCACGACTTGAGGTGCCGTGATATTGCCCACCGCCACTCCGGCTCCAGCTCCGCCAATAACCCCTAAAGCAGAAACGCCTCCTGTGAGCAAGCCCAGCACCGTACCCCCCACAGCACCAATGGCTGCATCTTGAGCAATCGCTTCGGCAGAATAGTGGCAGAATAGTGGCGCGGGTCTTTCTCAGTGTGGATCAAATCAGTGGATCAAATCAGAAGACATCTGCACCGAGTAAAGTCGCCCATTGGCAATCAAAGCCGTGCCGAAGAACCTGGCCCCTCCCTGAGTCGGTTGCAAGCTGCCTCGCACCTCGCTGCCTGCTGGAATCGCCAATTGGCCGCTGCCGTTGTAGATGTCCTGGGCTACCCGCAGGGTAAGTGGGTGGGTGCTGTTGGGACTGAAGTACTGGGGCTCTTCTCCCTTGAAGCTCTGGACGGGAATGATGGTGCCCGGCTGCAGTTGGCGCACTCCCAAATCAAACAAGTGCTGGGCAGAAGCAGATGGCATTGTCAACAGACCCATGCTGGGGATGGCTAAGCCAATCATCGCTGCCGAAAGAACACGAATGCTCATAAAAATTCTCCTTCTCCAGTAAATGTTCAATCCAGTAAATGTTCAATCAAGATTGCAACGAAAACGCAAACTCTTGCGAGCAGTTTAAAGATCAAGCCCGACGAACGAAGCCAATTAACGCCAACAAAACCAAAGCCCCAACGGTAGCCATCAACAAACTTCCCAAAAGACCTGTAGCCGACAGGCCAAGCAAATCGAAGAGGAACCCGCCAAAAAATGCCCCGCAAACACCAACGATTATGTTGCCTATCAATCCAAATCCGTAACCGCGTCGAATATTCCCTGCCAGCCAACCCGCCAGGGCTCCGATCAAGAGAAACCAAAGGATACTGTCCATAGAACCTACTTCTCCATAGTATGCTGTTTCTACAGCATACCTATTGTTGTGAGAAAATAAATTCCCTGAGAACTAACCTTCTGTACACTTGGCACACTTGACGCCCACTTGACAAATTGGTAGCCTCTGCCGAGAACAGATCGTTATTTGTCTTTTAATATACAGACTCTATAGATTTAATAGACTGACTCTATAGAAAAGAAGATGGGAATTTCATGAATGCTAGAAAGGGATCCCCTGCTTGCTGCAGCTTCACAATACCTAAACCTCAAACAAAAAAAGACTGGCAGTGTGAGGTCTACCAGTCTGAGTCAGTTCCCTGTGAGTGAGCTGATGCCGTCGTTGCCAACGTCTTCAACCCAATCCCCAGTTTGTGTTGCTTTTTGCCATTTCGAAGTGATTTAGATCACTTGAAGCTTGAGGAGCCCGCAGCTTTGGCGAGCACTCCTGTCCTGATTTCTTCGTACAGGGATCCCCCATCCCCACCCCTATGAACCCTGAGGCGACAAAGAGAGCATCTCAAAACCAATCAAAACAAAGGCAACTGCTCCTCTTCCACTGAGGCAGGGCTTGAAGCTCCCGGCTCCTCCCAGTTGGGATCCCAGTCCTGCAAGGGATCCGCATATTCCTCCAACAACTGACGGGCGGCGGCCAGCAAATCGTTGTGCAAGGGGGCCAGATCGCTGCGGTTGGCCAAATACTGCTCCAGAGCCGTCAGGGGCTCAAGTCGGCTGGGATCCCATCCCGGCAGACGGATGCGGCTGGGGCTGACCACTTCTGGGGCGATGGTGTAGCTAAAAGCAGGGGCAAGAGCGTTGTGCAGAGCCCGCTCATCAATGCACTCTAGCTGGTCGGGCCGTATGCGGTAGATCAACCGCAGGATGGAGCCGGCCACGGGGGCCTTGGCGATGGCGGCCAGCAGCTTGGACTGCGCCTGCTGGGGTGGATCTGCGCTCAGATCCAGGCGAATGGTGTGAAAGGTACGGGTTGGCAGGGGCAAAAATTCATAGCTGGCCCCCGTAGGGGTGACTTCCACCAGCACACAGCCTTTTTCCTCTTTTTCTTCGCCAAAATCCACCCGCTCAATGCTGCCGGGATAGAGCATCAAGGGATCCCGACACAGCACCTGGTGACGGTGTACATGCCCCAAGGCAACATATTGATAGGCAGGCCGAGCCAGCAGCGAAAGGGGCACCGTAAATCCTCTGCCCACCGAAAGATGGCGTTCTGCTCCGTAGCGGGCTGTCTCCACCATGACGTGAGCCAACAAAATCGCCGGGATCCCTGGCTGCAGGGTGCGGATCTCCCCTTCTAGGGCTAGGCGGAGGCGCTGCAGGAGCTGATGCGCGAGGATTTCCCCTTCAAGCGCCAAGCTTTCCTGTTGGGCGAGTAGAGCAGAGCGACTCAGCCAAGGTAAAGTGGTCACCTGCACCGGGCCACCGCGAGTTTCGATCCGATGAGTTTCCAGTCTGTCCCCCACAATAAAGCCTGAGACCCCCAAAGCGCGGTAGATAGCCAGGCTGTTGCCTCCCTGTCCCTGCCCGTACTGATCGTGGTTGCCCACCAACAGGACGGTTGGGATCCCTGCATCGGCCAGGCGGCGAAACTGTTGGGCAAAAAGCTCTTGATGGAGAGGGGGGGGTGTCGCATCGGGGAAAGCATCGCCCCCAAACAACACCAGATCCACCGCTTGGTTGAGAGCATGGTCAATGCACAAGCGCAAAGAAGCTACAAAATCTTCCAAACGGGTATTCAGGCCGGTAGCTGGGTTAATGTGGCCGTAGGCAAGACCACTGCCCAGATGAATGTCGGAAAGATGTAGCAACCTTACCATCTTGGGCGCTCTTGGAGACTTTGCAGCTCTCCCATCTGTTGGGATAAACCTTGCCGTTCGCGTTAGCGGGACGGAGTCCTTTGGTTGTCCAGAATGGCAAACCCAGGGTTGAACAATCTTTGCTTAGGCTTGGCGGCGGGGCCTGGCTCGATCCAAACGCAGAGGCCGGCCCATGAATTCCTGCCCGTTCGCGCTCTCGATGGCTTCGTCCTCCTCAGCTTCGGTTGCCAGATCCACAAACGCGAAGCCTCGTGTCTGACCTGTCTCTCGGTCTATCGGGATTGTAACCGACTTAACGTTCCACCTCTGCTGGAAGAAAGCTTTCAGTTCTTCTGTTGAGGCTTTATAGTTTAGGTTCCCCACAAAAATGGTCATGGCAATTCAAGCAAAGTAAGTCACCAATCAGCAAGGGTGGCAACAAAGCTCCAGAGTACTTCACTTCTATCATGGAGCCCTGCCGAATCGCCGAACATGACGGGATGTAAAGGGATCCCTGCCGGAAAATCTTCCCCCTTCCCCATCCAAAATGCACCTTTGTCCAACTTGACGGGCCTGTACTTTTTCTGCCACTGGGTTGAGGTTCTCTGCCCTCGCCTCGGCCAAGCTCCCTTCCGGCACGTCGAGATCCGGCATCTTGTCACGTTGTTGCGATTTGTTAAGATATGTATTATCCTGCTTGCACTACCTGGCCAGATCTGCGCTGTTGGAACTCTTTGCAGACCTCTCTACCTGAGCACCCTGAGGTGATAATGATGGATGAGACGCTAGAGCTCTCTTTGGAGCAGCAATTTCGCCAGCGGGCTTTCGAGACCTTGGTTTCTCGCATGAGCCCCGAGCAGGCCAAAGACATTTTGGTCAAACTGCACAAGCAAATGCTGTTGCAGGAGGCCACTTACCGCCAACTGCTGCGTCATTCCCTCAGCGCCTGATGCACGCCCTTTCGCTTCCCACCTGGTGGATTCACATTGCCAGCGTCTTGGAGTGGATCGCTGCTATTGTGCTCGTGTGGCAATTTGGGGAGCGGGTGGGCCAGCCCGAATGGCGAAGTTTGAGCTGGGCGATGCTGCCCGCTTTGTCGGGGGCAATGTGCGCAATCACCTGGCACTGGTTTGACAACGACCCCAAGTTGGACTGGGTGGTCACTGCACAGGCCAGCTTCACCTTGCTGGGCAACTGTACCCTGGCTTGGGCTGCCTACCGCATTTGGCGAGCTGAGAGAGCCGACGAGCCTGCACAGGAGGGGGATCCCGACTAGGCGATGAACAGTTTATTTGCCCTCTCTCTGTTCCCTTACTTGGTCTTTTTATTCTTTCTGTCGCGGCTGCGCCGGATCCCACGTTTGGCTTTGGTTGGATTTTGGCTGTTGTTGCTTTTTGTGGCCGTCAGCATCCCGGCAGGGCTGTACGCTCAGGTTCACTACGGCACTTCCCTGGCCAACGTGGATCCCTTGCATGGAGGGGCAGAGGCTTTTCTCACCCTCTCCAATATTTTGGTGGCCCTGGGCTTTAAGCAGGGAATTGACCAACAGGCCCAACGACTTCCAGAGGCTGGTGACGGCAACCCTGAGCCATGATCATCCCAAACAAGCCTCTACCCCCTCTCCAAAGGGAGAGGAGAGCTAGGCAACAATGGTTTCAGCACAACCAGGACTGAATGTAGAATGGGGATCCAGACCCGATACCTGCTGTTTATTCTGAAGAGATCTGCCGGATGGTGGCTACCCTTTCTGTTGCTGTTCCCAAAGTGAAGCTGAAGCATCCGCCCCTGCGCATTTATCGCATGGGGGACAAGGTGCTGCGGCAGCCGGCCAAGCGCATCAGCCAGGTCAACGACGAGATCCGCCAGCTTGCCCGGGACATGCTGCAGACCATGTACAGCTTTGATGGGATTGGTCTGGCGGCTCCGCAGGTTGGCATTCCCAAGCGCATGATTGTGGTGGATCTTTATCCCGATAAGCCGGAGGTGCCACCGCTGGTGCTGATCAACCCGGAGATCCGGGAGTACATTGGCGAGGCCGTTGCCGGGCAGGAGGGTTGTCTAAGCATTCCGGGGGTGTTTTGCGAGGTCGTGCGCCCAGAAGGGATTGTGGTTTCGTTTAAGGATGAAACGGGGCGGCCCCGCACCCTTCGAGCGGACGATTTGCTGGCGCGGGTGATCCAGCACGAAATCGACCACCTCAACGGCGTGTTGTTTGTGGATCACGTGGAAAACGAGCTAGTGCTGGATCAAGAGCTGCGCAAACACGGCTTCCAGATGCAGGATGTGCAACGCAAAGGCAAGCCCTCTGCTGTTCCCCGTTGAAGCCTTTCCAGACCGGTCCGGACGACTGTCGGTTTGGTTTAGTGTTGCAAGCGCTGGGCCAAGAGCTGCTCTTCCAGAGCGGCAATGCGGTTGTAGGCAGCGGTTAACTGGGCACTCAGGCGCTGTATTTGGGCTTCGGGGGCCAGCTCATGCCCCATGCTGCGGTTGCTCACCACGGTGGGTTCATCATCCAGCAGGAAGTTGTGGCTGCCATCTTCCACCAAGTCTGAGATTAGAACGCTGTAACGGGAGGGGGCGGGGGTGTTTTTTTTGGCTTCCTGGGTAGCCAGGAGAACAGCCACCACCTGCTCGGGCATCCGCTCGATGGCAGCTTTTAGCTCCTGTATTTGCGACTCCAGACGCTCAAGGTAGTGCTGCACTGCTTCGCTCATAGCTGCCCCAGTTTTCGACTACCTTCATTGAAAAAGGCAAATTTCGGATCCCCTCTTCTTCCCCCAGATCATTTAACGATTGCTTCCGGGAGGTGTTCCCCGAAGCTCCTGGGTTCTCTCACAAGCCACAATTGAGGTGTGCATTTTCCGGAGATTTTGGTTTTCCGGTTACCCATTTCCCAAGCAAAAATCTCTGCAGATGCAGGATGCTGTTCAGGGATCCCGACCGCGGGGCTATACCTTGCCGGTTTTCGCCGTTGCTTCGGCCAGAGCTGCTCTTCACCACCTTCTGGGGATCCCTTTGGAGAAGGAAGGGGGGCGCTTGGCGATTGCGGTGCAGGCTGAGCCCCGGTCCCTTGAGGCTTGGATCCGGATCCCAGTGGAGCAGGTAGCTGCCTTGGAGAAGACAACAGCTCTGGCCATTACCCGCTCGGATCCCGGCCCCCACCTGGATCTCACCCGCGACACACCGGTCTGGGCTTGGGTGAGGTTGGAGGAGAGGGATCCCGAGGATCCCCCCTTGATCTTGGAAGCCGGGGAAGGGCTGGGGCGACGCACCGATGGCAGCCCGGCCATTTATGCCTATGCCCGCCGTTTGTTTGAGATCAATCTTTTGCCCGGGATCCCAGAGGGCTGCCGCCTGCGGGTGCGCATCATTTTGCCGGAAGGAAAGCTCCTGGCGGAGCGCACCTCCAATGCCGCTTTTGGGGTGCTGGAAGGGCTGGCCCTGTTGGGAACGCGGGCGGAGGTGGAGCCTTCCTCAAGTGTTGAGAGCTTAGAGCAAGCCCGCCAAGAGCTGCAACAAAAGTTGGAGCGGCACAAGCATTTGATCTTTTGCGTGGGCAGCCATGGGCAGCAGGTGGCGCTGCGGCAAGGGATCCCGGAAGACCAGATCCTGCGAGTAGCCAATTGGATCGGGCCGCTGCTGGTGGAAGCGGCATTGCGAGGGGCAGACTCGATTCATTTGATCGGCTACCACGGCAAGTTGATCAAGCTGGCGGGGGGCATTTTCACCACTTCCAGCCATGTGGCCGATGCCCGCCTGGAGATCTTGGCGGCAGCCCTCATCCGCTGCGGGGGAACAGCCGAGCAGGCGCGGCAGGTGCTGGAGCTGAGGACAGTAGAGGCAGCGGTGCACCATCTGGATGGCCTTGGCTGGGCAGCACCCGTGATGCAGGAGTTGGCTCGCCAAATCCTGGAGCGAGCCACAGGCTATGTGCGAAAGTATGCCGGTCGATCCCTGCTGTTGGCGGTGACGTTGTTCGACCGACAGGGGCAAATCTGCGCCCAGGTGGGGATCCCATAATGAGGTCATTTCGATTGAGACGAGGACATTGCAATCCCCCCGGATCCTCAACCATTTTTCTCCCGAAGTGTCTTAAGCGCTCCGTGCCGCCAAAGGCAACCACCCCCGGCTCCTCTCCCTTTAGTCCGTGCTCCAAAAGTCAATCCCTCTGCTCGAAACCCGCTGAGCAACGGTGGATCCCGGCCAAGACCACATAGGAGAGCGTTACGGCTGAGGAAGCAGATCCACTTTCCCAGCCACTGCCAATCAGACTCAGGTTGGCACTAGGATCCCACACCTAGTTCCCGGAGATGTTGACACTATCCACCCGCCAGCGAGTGGCCGAGCCGGAAGCTGTACCAGAAGAGCGATAGCGGAAGGCAATGTAAACACGGTTGGAAGGCTGGATCCCAGCCAGAGAAATCGGGCCGGAGTTGACGAAGCTGCCCGTAGAGAGAGTGGGAATCGTCAGAGCAGTCCAAGTGGCTGCATTCACTGCCGCTGAGGAGTTGGTGTCGGTGTGGGCGTCGGTGTTGGGGCCGGAGTCAGGTTCAAGCCAACGAGCACCGGATCGTGGTCGGAAGAGCGGAAGGGATCGCTGGCGTAGAAGAGGCTCTGCTGAGAGGGACTCTTGAAGCTCAGGGTGTAGTCCAAGCTCACGGGCTCATCAGCGTTGATGTGCCACTTAGCTGAGCCTGTAACTTGGGGTCTCAGACTGCTGTTGGCCAGGGCATGATCCAGAGATCCCCACTGTCCTTGGAAGCTAAAGGAGTAGCTGTTGGAGCCATTGAGGTTGATGAACCCGCCCGCCTCCAGAGTTTTGATCGGATCCTCCATAGCGTAGGAGTTGAGATCCCCCATAATCAACACATCCGGATCGGTGGAGCCAGTTGGATTGGTGGCGAGCCAGCTCAAGAGTTGCTGAGCGGCCCGGGTGCGGTTGCCGTTGCAATTGCCTTGGAAGGGATCGTTGTCAATAGGATCGCAGGGAGAAACCTTGGACTTGAAGTGGTTGACCACAACAGTGAAGGTGGCGTTGTTGCTCCGCTGCCGGAAGGTTACAGCCAGAGGAGGACGATGGAAGCGTCCGGGGCCTTGGGTGAATTCCCCTGTGTCCAGGAAGGCCGGGTTAGTGCCGGGGGCAATTTCAACCGTAGCTGGCTTGTAGATAAAGCCGTTGGTGATGGCATCGCCGCCCAGGTTGGGCACTCCAACATTCACAAAGGCGTAGGTTCCTGCCCCCATGACCTGGTTGAGCCCGTTCACCAAATCCTGAATGGAACTATTCGAACCGTATCCATCGTTTTCTAACTCGTTGAGGCCTACGATATCGGCATCCATGCGGCGAATAGCCTCGATGAGCTTATCCCGCTGGCGGGTGAACTCGGTGGCGTTGCTGGCTCCCTGACAGGAGGAGTTATTGGGGAAGCAGGCGTTGCCGAAGGTGTTGAAGTAGTTGAACAGGTTAAAGCTAGCTACCCTCAGGGAGCCCCCTACTGAGGGTGGGTTTTGCGGGCGAGGGTTGGTGGCTGTAAACCTGGGCAAGTTGTTGGGATCATTGGGGTGGATACGGTAGTCGATGGTCGCATCCACATCGCCACTGACATTCCGGCCTCGCAACTGGGTCATGATCCCGGTGATGTTGCTGACGCGATCGCCGCCGCGCACAGTGTTAGCCGCGCTCAGGCCACCCGGAGTGGGGTAGATAACCGGATCTGGGTTTTGGGTGAGCAGCCGGTCATCAATGCGAATCCGCTTTCGGTCGTTTTCCGCTTGAATGGCAGCTGCCTGGCTGGGAGCCGCAATTTGCGTAGGAGTGAACAACCGCTCTGTGGCCACACTCAGCTCCCCGTGGCGTCCCAGCAAGAAGGAGTCGGTTACAAACAGGGGCTGATTTCCAAATGTGACCAGCATTCCTTCCAGAGCTTCCCTTTGCTCCGCAGTCAGCGGTAGAGAGATCTGCACTGGGGCCGGCAACGGATTGTCAGAGCTACAGACAGTAAAGCTGGTGACGTTGGAGAGCTGGGTTTGCTGGCGGAACTCAGCAACCGTTCCGGTCACCTGAACCCTATCCCCAAGCCTGACGTTATTAGCTGTGCCACTGAAAACGAAGATGCCATCTGATGTGGCGGGATTCCCGTCACCATCATCTTGTAGGTAGTAGCCCTGGAGATAGGTTTGGCCAGCCACCCCCTCATTTTCAAAGTCTCCTACTACGATTCCAGAAACCGTGACTGTTTGGTTCACCAGGGGGGAAGTGAAGCCAGTGCCCTGGACAGTGCCAACTGGGATCAGGTTGGCGTTGGGATCACAGCCTCCCGGCGTGGGCGTCGGTGTTGGCGTGGCTGTGGGTGTTGAAGTCGGGGTCGGTGTGGGCACAGGTGTAAGTATTGGCAAAAGAGTTCTTCTGGAGCCGAACCCTTGCAGAGAAACCAAAAGCACCAAACCAAAAACTAGCACCGCAATTGATTGGGCAACACGACGCGAAGTAACCCTAGACCACATCTGCTTCACTCCTCCCGAAACTTCAAAGGATCCCGTATTTTTACCGTCTATATGGACTATATGGATACCATCTTCAGGAAGGAATCTGAGTAAAGGGGCAGCTAAGGTACGCTTAAGAAGACAAGAAGTTACCCCCGCCTGAGTCAAAACTCAGCGGAGAACATGGGCAGGCTTTTTCCCCTAATCCCCCAATTCGGGATCCGGTCGTACCCGCACCCCCATCTGGCGCAGCAGACGCAAAGAGTTTTCCGGCCCATCGATCATCTGCTGTTCGTTGATCCAGTAGGTGGCAATGCCCAGGTCTTCTAGAAATCGCACATAGGGATCCGGCGGCGGTCCATCGAAAACGGCGGCCTTCTGGACGGAAAAGCCCTGCTCGATCCAAGGGCCGAGGGCAAAGCGCTCGTAGTAGAGCAACTGTCCCACCACTTCCTGCAAAGCCTCTGCCGCATCCTTGTGGTGCAGGAGCTTCACTTCGGCCAAAAGCAGATGCCCGTCCGCCACGGCCAAAAAGTCAAAGGTATGCTGATCCTCCCGGACTTCCAATCCTGCCAGGCGGAACCAGCGGCGAAACTGGTGCAAGATCTCGTTGTGGCGCTCGCTGCGCTCCAACTGACGTCGACGGCGGCGTTCTGCCATCAGCGGGTCTGTCCCGGCGCTGTGAGGGATCCCACTGCTGCGGAACTGGGGCGGCTCATCGGGATCCAAAACCACCTTGCCCCCAGCAGGTTGATGCAGGAGGGGCGGCATCTGGGGCAAGAGTTCTGTGGATCCCCACTCCACCTCTGGCTGCTGAGCCCAGGTAAGCAGGTGTCGATTCAAGGGGTGCTCAGGGTGGGTGTCGAACAACAGGCGCAGTTGAGACTGGCTAAACTGAAAATCCAGACGAAATTGCTCGATGGAGAGGCTGCTCCGCCCCTTTTGCAAAGTTTCCTGGCCAAAGTAAAGCATCACCAAGAGCGGGTAAATCGGCAGCGGACGATGGGAGGGAATGAGCATCGCCCACATGTCATCCGTCCAGTGGGGGAGCAGGATCTCGGCCTGTTTGCCTTTGCCCACCACCTGCAACATTTTGGGGTGTCCCGGCTGCCAGCCACAGGGGTGATCGTCAAAGCCGCAAGTCTGTCGCCCTTGATCCACGCTCAAGGGGTAGCGCCCATCATAAAGGCGGAAAGGACAGAGATCCCGGTCTTCGGCCAAAAAGCGCTCGTCTTGCCACAGGTGGGCCGCCAAGGCATGACAGCCGATCCCTTCCTGGCTGTTGCAGGCTTTGAGCCAGCGCCGTTCCGCCAGTTTCCCGCCCACTTTGCTCGGGGCCAGGGGCCGGATCAAACCGTTTTCCCCCTGGTTGAACAGAGGCCACACCAAAGGCTCGCCAGTTTCGGGTAGGGTCGGCAAAAGAGGATGGGTTTTGCTGTAAAACGGGTCGCAAATGCGCTGGGCCACTTGCTGCAAGGGCAGTCCGCGGGGGGATCCCACCCAAGGCAAGAGGGATCCCGATCCGGCCTGAGCGCGGTGATACTGGATGGCCAGAGCCACCTCTAGCCCTATGGGACGGAGTTCCGGCGTGAGCTGCCGGTAGCGCTGCAGCAGCCGGGAAGCCTGCACAAACAGGTCGTAGCGCCGAACGGGAACTGCGTCAGCCATAGTGTTGCAGGAAAAGCTCCCCACTGCCTTGGGCAAGAGCTGGTACAGGCAAGCACCTCCGCCTCAAAAGAGGATACTTTGGCAACCGCCTCTACAGACCCAGACCTTGCCGAGGATATCGGGCCGACACCCCCTCCTCTTGGCACCAGGTCAGTTGTCAGTGTAGTAGAGAAACTCTAGGGCGAGAAGATGCTGCCCCTCGCTTGCAGGTTGTGGGAAGAATGCGCAGCAGGCCCTAACGCCACGGCCACCCAGGAAAGGGAAAGGGGCGCTCTGTCTCTGCATCGCGGTCGTACTCCGTAGGTCGGCCTGTATCCGGCTGAATCACCAAGCTGCCCACATAGTCGGCCTCTCGGTAGACGCGGGCAATTTGATGGTGGATTTGGGCCATGTCTTCAGCAGAGACCACGCCATTGTCGGTGGCTTTGTAGAACTGGACCGTGACCCGAATGGGAAAGCGGGGATCCCGCTCGATGTCCAGGTTGTTGATCTCGGTGAAGGGGCCCTCTACCTCTCCATGTCCGATGACAGCGGCTTCTACATTGCTGAGGCCGGCCAGGTCGGCTGCGAGTCCGAAAAACTTGACAGAGATATCCTCAACTTCCCTTCGCGGCGGCTGCCGCTGCTGGAGAGGTACTTGGATCACCATCACCAGGTTCAGGGCTTCTTCTGCTACTTCCGCCGAATGGGGATCTCCGGGGGTTGGGTTGGCGGCTTGCTCGGCCCGAAAATCGCTGAGGCGCTGCCCGGTGAGGCTGGCCCGTTCACCGTTTTGATTGAAGAAAAGGCGCTGGCCCCAAATAGCCCCGCCCACCCTATCTTCGGTGCGGTTCTCGATCACCGTAATGCTGGTGCCCTCGCGGGTGGCCAAGATTGCCAGCACGGCTGGGTTACCGGGATAGGATTGGTAGTTGAACAACACCGGGTTGAATTGGGCAGAGCCCCCGGCAGGGATAGGCAAAAAGGCAGCTTGGGCGCTCACCAACACATGGCTATCCCGTGGAGCCAGCAGGGAGTTCCGGTTGCCGGCCCAAGAGCCGGGATCATGTAAGTAGCGGCGCAGATTCCCCAGCAGCTCTCGCAGCGACACGGGTTGCAGGGGTTTTCCTTTTTCGTTGCCCACCAGCACCTGTAGGCTGTCGAGGGGCAGGTCGGCAGACAGATCGGCAAAGTTGGGGTAGCGGATCACCGGCATCAGGCTCAGCTCGTAGCGGCCCGTTCTGGGGTTGAGCTGGTGTACCTGGATAGTCATGTCGCTGATGTTGGGGCCAAGGGCAGATCCCTTGTGGCGTCCGGTATCTTCCCAGGTGATGTTGACGATATCCAGCCCATACTGCTTTGCCAAGGCTCGCGCTTGCGGATCCCAGGTCATGGAGATCGTCTGGTCAATCACCTGCCTGTAGGCCAAGTACTCTGCCCACTCTGAAGGCGAGGGGGAAGAAAGGGACTGGTGGAGGGGAAAATCCATAGGGGTTGCCTGAGAAGTAGACACCATCGGCGGAGCGGCCAGGGAAATGCCCACCCAGCTCAGTGAACTCAGCAGCCAGGGGATGGGGGCGCGCATAGCAATATTCCTGAGGATTGGAAATTGGGGGACTATACCCTGACAATAGCTCCCAAAAGGGGAGAGGACGTGGCGGTTTCGCTTTTGGCAACCCCATGCTTTTGCCGGGATCCCAGGCCGCCTGGGCTACGATAAAAGGCTGTAGCACCCTTTCGAAATATTCCAGATCATGGCCAGTATTCGCCGGGATCCCGAGGTCAACGCTTCTGTAACTTCAACTTCTCCAGAGCCTCAGGCGCAGGTTCAGCCCTTGCCGCTGCATGTTATGTTCCGCCTGGGCCTGTTTCAGATGGGCTTGGGAATGATGTCGTTGCTCACTTTGGGAGTGCTGAACCGTGTCATGATCGACACGGATCTGCTGGCCATCCCGGCAACGGTGGTGGGGGGATCCCTGGCCATGCACCAGTTGGTCTCCCCGGCTCGGGTTTGGTTTGGGCAGCTCTCGGATGCTAAGCCCTTGTTTGGCCTGCATCGCACCGGCTATGTGCGCCTGGGATCAGTGCTATTTGCCGTTTGTATCTTCCTGGGGGTGCAGGTGGTGTGGGGTTTGGGGGATAGCTTTGCGGCTACGGGCTGGTCTGGAGCCACCTATGGCTGGGTAGGCTTGGCCTGTTTGATGTTTGCCCTCTATGGTCTCTGCCTCAGCGCCTGCTCCACACCTTTTGCGGCTTTGCTGGTGGATGTGTCAGACGAGGACAACCGCTCTAAGTTGGTGGGGATCGTCTGGTCCATGTTGATGGTGGGGATTGCCGGCGGGGCCATTGGCTCGGCGGTGCTGCTGCGGGGCTTGGATCCGGACAACCTGCAGAGCACCATTAATCGCCTCTTCATCATCATTCCAGCCGTGGTGATCCTGCTGGGGGTGGTTGCCACCTGGGGGGTGGAAAAGCGCTATTCCCGCTACGGATCCCGTTCCACCCTGGCCGGACGGGAAGACCAAATCACCCTGGGCACGGCCATCAAGGTGCTGACCGCCAGCCGCCAAACCCTGATCTTTTTCGGCTTCTTGGTGTTGATGACCATGGGCCTGTTTATCCAACAGCCGATCCTAGAACCCTACGGCGGCGAGGTGTTTGGCATGACGGTGGCCCAGAGCACCCAGCTCAATGCCTTTTGGAGCCTGGGTATTTTGGCAGGGATTGTGCTGACCGGATTTTTCATTGTGCCCAAGCTGGGCAAACAGACAACGGCCCGTCTGGGCTGTCTGCTGGTGGCCATCTCTTTTGGGCTGACCATTGCCTCAGGGTTTACAGGCAATCCACGGCTGCTGCAGCTGTGTATGATCCTGTTTGGCTTGGCTTCTGGGATCACCACCAATGGCGCCATTAGCCTCATGTTGGACTTGACGGCAGCGGAGACGGCAGGCACCTTTATCGGGGCTTGGGGTCTGGCCCAGGCCATGTCCCAGGCGGTTTCCACCTTGCTCGGCGGGGCTTTGCTCGATCTGGGGCGCATTCTCTTCCCCACTTCTTCAGTGCTTGCCTATGCCACCGTCTTTGGGGTGGAGGCAGCGGTGATGTTGCTGGCTGTGTATTTGCTGGGACGGGTGAGCGTGGCCGAGTTTCGCGAAAAGACCAACCGTGCGCTGACCCAGGTGTTGGCTCTGGAGTTGGAGGGCTAGCAACGCAGAGCTGGCTCGTAGTGGGGGCAGCCCTGACAGGGCCCGCTGGGGTTGACGGCGCAGCGCAGCAAGGGCGAGTGGGCATTGAACCGACAGGAGGGATCCCCCAGGAACCTTCCCACTTCCTGAGGTGGGGTGACCGAACGCACCAAGGCGCGGATCCCACACAGGTGGTATTTGCCTTGCCGGAGCCGGTAGGAATGACGCTTTTCCAGAACTAGGTAGTGCTGCTCTGCCAGTTGGACGTAGGTGCCCGGATGGGGACTGCTCTCCCAAGGGCATTCTTCCACCACCTCTCCCGAATCCGCGTCGATCCACTGAATGGGCAAGGTCGGGTTGATGGAAGACATAAGGCGCAAACGGAGCCAGTTTAGGGCAGCAGACTACAAAATGATGGACTGGGCTTGACTTGTGATTAACAAATTGTGCAACTTTTTCCGGCAACACTGAGTATGGCTGGTACAAATGTTCTCTCTTGTGTGACCTGGAGCCTGCTAATCTACAGAACTTCTACAAAGTTAAGTTAGAAAAAGCTGTACTCAGTGTAATGGATTTTCTGCGGCGGGCGGAGAACGGGATAGGTTGGGCCTGCGGCGGCGAAAAGATGGATGCTTCGACTAGCTATTGGAATGGGCTTGGCGGGCCAGTTGGGTGAGAAAGGCCAGAGGATGACGGTTTTGGAGCTGCTGCCTAATCCGCTCTTGCAGGATTTCCTCTTGCCAGGGATCCCCAGAGGACAGCCACTCTAGGTAACTGAGCCCCGCCACCCGTGTCAGATAGGCCCCCGTCACTGCCTGCAGGGGGATCCCCATAACCATCAAGGGGCTGGCCTTGAGCAGAGAGCCCAAAGCCTGAGTAGCCAGCTCCAGCCCCCCCAGTTGCACCACCATTTGCGCCAAACTCTGGGCAATTTGCTGGGCCCGGCGCAAGGTAATGCGTCGGTCAAACACCTGGTGCAGTTCCCCAATCATGCGCGCCTGAATGGCTACTCCTGCCAGCACATCCAAAGCAGGAAGAGGGTTTGCCGCCAGGGCAGCAGCGGTGGCCCACTGCATCCGTTCCACGATCTGGCGACCCTGTTGGCGACGTTCTTCTTGGAGGGCTTGCTGGACGGCTTCGCTGAGAGTTCGGGTTTGCAACAAGGCATTGGCCAAGCGCAGGTGGGATCCCTTCTGCTGCAGCAGTTGAGCCATCTGTTGGATGAGGGCCTCCGTATCGGGGGGCTGCGGCTCCCAAGTTTCCCGCACAGAGCCATCTTCGGAGTAGTAGCGAACCTTGAGGGGTTCTGGATCGGCGGCGATGGCCACCACCTGTTCGGCGGGGATCACACCGGCAGTGCGCCGGCGCAAATGGGTCAAGATGGTCTCCACATCCTCCGGCAGCATCTGATCGGTTTTGTTGAGGGCCAGGATGGTGGATTTGCCCAGCCGGGCCAGCTCCAGCATTTCGGCATATTCCGAAGCCAGCAGATCCCCGGCCACCACCAAGATCAGCAGATCCGCCTTCTGGGCTAAGGCGCGGGCTTCCGCTTCCCCTGCCCCTCCAATCGTCAGCAGCCCAGGTGTGTCAGTGAGGGAAATGGGGCTGTTCAAGCCCTCCAATTGGTAGGTGTGAATGGATCCCTGACGGGTGGTGCCCAGGGTGGGGGCCGTTTCGCCCACCGGTCGGCCCATCAAGGCATTGATCAACGAGGTCTTGCCGGCAGAACTGGTGCCGAACACCACCAGATGCAATTCCTCCTGGTTAAGCCGCTGATTGATCTCTTGCAGCTTGGCACGCAGGGCACGGCGACTGATGTCATTCTGCAGCTTCTGGATCAGGCGATCGGCATCTTCCAGATCGGCTTGCACCTGATTCCGAGTTAACTTAACCCGCCGCAGCGGTTGTGTCCGCTGGTTTGGAGTACTTTGCCGTCGGCCAGCCTGCTGCCACCAATGGCGCGCTGCCAGACCTGCTGCTGCTGTCCCTCCCAGGATCCCGGCCACTGCCAGATCCGCCAGCGGCAACGAATGGGGGGCGATAAAGCTATAGATCCCGCTAACCCATTGCAGATATTGGCTCAGGGCCGCCAAACCCAGCCCTGCCCACAACCACACCCAAGTGGAGCGCGACAGCACCATCCCAACCCACAGCCTGCCCAGATCTCCAGATCAAAAAGCCAAAATCGACCGGTCATCCCAGAGGACAGCCCCCGCTGTCAACTGAATCTGCAACCGCTTCTCCAGCATAGGGCTTGCTGTAGCTGAGCATACAATTTTGTCAAGAGTTTTGCTGGGGATCAGCCACCCGCAAGTAAAAGAGGAAGGGGAAGCAGGAAGTCAAAAGCGCCCTCAGCTCAACCGGCCCAATGAGCCAGGGATCCCCTCTCCCAAAATCGCCGGCGGCTCCAGCGGTGCCGGCAAAAACTCGCCCCCGCGATAATCCAACAGCTGTGCCAGCAGCAAGTAGCCCACCCCCAGAGCAATGGCCAGGATCCCTGTAACGATTGCTACCCACTTAGGCCGCTCCACGCTGAATCTCCCCAATAAAGTGCTGGATCTCGATGCCTCTATGATGCCCGAAGTGGTGGCCCAATTCCTAACGCGGCGGGATCAAGACGGCGTCGATGACGTGGATGATGCCGTTGGCAGCTCGAATATCGGCGGTCAAAAGCCTTTCTCTCACGGGTGGCCCTAGAGTAGAGCAGAGAGCACCTTGGCGCAGAAACAGCTGCCGTAAAGTTCGGTATCCTGGGGCTGTGATTGCTGGAGAGGAGAAAGGCCGTCAAGTACCCCCATTCTTAGCTGGGGGCTTGTGGGAGTAGGGCCTAGCCAGCCTGAAACCCCAAGGGCAAGGAAAGACTAGCCTGCCCAAGCAACCCAGTCATGGGGGGCGTTTGAAGGAGACTGAGCCGACTGGGCGTGGCAGCCCAAAGTACGTAGCGAATGCTTCCCTAGTTTGCTACCTCTACGTCGGCCAGGGGCGAAGGGATGTACATACTCCGCAAGGAGACTTACCGCATGTTCGTGCCCGTCGTAGACCACAACCAAAACCCCCTCATGCCGACCACTCCCAGCCGGGCGAGGCGGTGGGTTAAATCCGGCAAGGCTACTCCCTTTTGGAAGAGAGGGGTGTTTTGTGTTCGTCTCAACGGGGAACCTTCTGACCGGCAAACCCAACCCATAGCCGTCGGTATTGACCCAGGAAGCAAGAAAGAAGGGTGGTCGGTCAAATCAGCCGCACACACCTACCTCAACATCCAAGCGGACGCGGTTAATTGGGTGAAGGAGCATGTTGAGCAGCGTCGAAACATGCGTCGGTTGAGGCGGTATCGCCAAACGCCCTGTCGGCAACCGAGAGCGAACCGGGCTAGAGGCGGATTGCCCCCTTCCACCAAGGCTCGGTGGCAGTGGAAGCTCTGTCTTGCCAGGTGGCTGAGCAAGTTGTTTCCCATATCCGTATTTGTGGTGGAGGACATTAAGGCGAAGACCTCAGGCCAGCGTCGCTGGGACGTGTCTTTCTCCCCCCTAGAGGTGGGTAAGCAGTGGTTTTATCAACAACTAGCGGGCTTGGGGCAAGTGTTGATCCGCTCAGGGTGGGAAACCCAGCAGATGCGGGACGCCCTTGGGCTGAAGAAAACCAACAAAAAGACAGCCGAGGTCTTTGAGGCTCACTGCGTGGATGCGTGGGTGTTGGCTAACTCCGTAACCGGTGGGCACCTGCAACCTGACAACCGGCAGATGCTTATAGTAGTTCCTCTACGGTTTCATCGTCGTCAACTGCATCGTTTGCAACCGGCCAAAGGTGGGAAAAGACTGCCCTACGGGGGGACTATCAGTCTGGGTTTGAAGCGCGGCAGTTTGGTGCGTCATCCCAGGTGGGGGCTCACTTTTGTGGGTGGCAGTTCTGGGGGGAGGTTAAGTTTGCATTGCTTACGGAGCGGGAAGAGGTTGACGCAGAGCGCCAAAAGAGAGGATGTGCGGTACTTATGCTTTTGTTCCTGGAGGTTTTATGGAGAGTAAAGCCGCCCTCAAGAGCGGGGTTTCAGACCTAGGTTGTGTTGATCTTTAGCCAGAAGAGAGCACCTGCGAAGTAGAGAAAGCTCAAGAAGTTCCTGGCCAACTTGTCAAAACGAGAAAACAAATGCCGATACTGCTTTAGCTTCTGAAAAAAGCACTCTACTAGGTGCCTCTCTCTGTAAACATGCCGGTCGTAATCTCGCACCACCCTCCTCTTCTTCCTAGAAGGAATCACCACCCGACTCTCCCTTATCACTTTCGTGCGTTCTTTTTGCCAGCTGTATCCACCTCGACTCCTGCCCAAGGCTTGCTCCCCTCTGGCTGCACAGGGGTGAGCACGAACGATAGTTGAGTCCAGGATAAGATGCTCTCAATCGGGTTCTGTGATGAAGAACTGAAACATTCTTTCCCAGACTCCCAAGCGACTCCAGTGATGGAATCTTGGGTAAACGGTGTACCACTTTCCACATCTTTCCGGGAGGTAGCGCCAGGGGGAGCCAGAACGAGCCATCCACAGCACGCCCTCGATAAACCGCTTGCATCCTGCCTCTTTGCCAATGTGGGGTTCTGTTCGCAGAAAAGCCAGAATCTTTTGCTATTTATTGTCATCTATGACAAGGCAACTCATCAGACCTTGCCCAAAAACTATCCTCACCTCATACTAAAAGTAAACACAGCCTAGTTTTTTCGATGAACGGGATCCCGTCGTGGCTGCGGCAACTCCGCCGCTGGCTGCCCTGGGCTGCTCTGCTTCTCATTCTGGTCTTGATCGGCTACTGGGTGGGTCCTCGGGCCAGACCCTACCCCCAAGAGCCGGAGCTGCCCACCCTGGCCCCTCTGCCGCAGCACCCCCGCATCCGGGTGGTGTTCAACCAAAGCCGCGAGAGCACCTATCGGGATCCCTATCGCCAGATCCGCCGCTATGGCTACAACCTGGAAGAGTTGATCATTTCCCAGATTCGCTCCGCTCGGCAGTCGGTGGATATTGCCGTGCAGGAGCTGAACCTACCCCTGATTGCCCAGGCTCTGGTGGAGCGGCGGCAGGCGGGGATCCCTGTGCGTTTTATTACTGAAAACACCTACGTGCGAGCCTGGCACCAGCTCACCCCTGACCAAGTGCGGGCGCTGGACGAGCGCAGCCGTCGCAAGTTCGAGGAGTACCGCAACCTGGTGGATGTGAACCGCGATGGACGGTTTTCGGCTGAGGAGGTCGCCACGCGGGATGTGTACGCCTTGCTGGATGGAGGCCAGGTGCCCTGGCTGGACGATACCGCCGATGGCTCCAAGGGCAGCGGCCTGATGCACCACAAATTTGTGGTGATCGACGGGCAGAAAGTCTTGACCGGATCGGCCAATTTCACGCTCTCTGATATTCACGGGGACTTTGATGCCCCCGACAGCGTCGGCAATGCCAATCACCTGCTGCTGCTGGATAGCCCGGAGCTGGCCCGCCTCTACACCGAGGAATTCGATCTCATGTGGGGCGATGGCCCCGGTGGCTTGACCGATAGCCGCTTCGGCGTGCAGAAGCTCAAGCGTCCCCTGGAAACGGTGTACCTTGGCGATGCCATTGTGGGGGTTCACTTTTCTCCTGCCAGCCGCTCCTTGCCCTACGAAGCCACCTCCAACGGCATCATCGCCGCCGCCCTGGCCCAAGCCCGGCGACAGGTGGATCTGGCTCTGTTCGTCTTTACGGATCCGGGCATTGCCAACCAACTCAGGCAACTGCGCCAGGAGCGTAACGTGGAGATCCGCGGGGTGTTCGACCCTGGTTTTGCCTTCCGGGACTACAGCCGCACCCTGGAGATGTGGGGGCTGTTGCTCCCCGACGAAAAGTGCCAGGTGGAGGCGGCGCGCCTGCCCTGGACGCTGCCGGCCCAGTCTGTAGGCATACCCAACCTCGCCCCCGGCGATAAGCTGCACCATAAGTTTGCCATCATCGATCCCGGCACTCCTCAGGCCACGGTGATCACCGGATCCAACAACTGGTCGGTCTCGGCCAACCACCTCAACGACGAAAACTTCCTGATCATCCGCAATAGCCGAGTGGTGGATCACTTTGTGCGGGAGTTCGACCGGCTCATTGCCGATGCCCGCTTTGGCCCCAGCCGCCGCCTGCAACAACAGGCAGAAGAGGGATCCCGTCGCTGCCCCAACCCCGTCCCCGTTGCCGCTTCCTTGCCTGAACCGGAGCCGGAGCTGCTGGAAGTCGAGGTCGTTCTTCCTCCTGAGGCGGGATCCCCTTCCCCGTCGGTTGCTTTTCCGGTGGCGTCTCCTGGGGGATCCCCTCGCGTTAACCTGAATACGGCCACGGCGGCGGAGCTGGAACAGTTGCCCGGCATTGGCCCCGCCCTGGCGCAGCGCATTATCGAGGCCCGCCCCTTCTCCTCTTTGGAGGATCTGCAACGGGTCAATGGCATTGGCCCAGCCCGGATTGAGCAACTGCGGGATCGGGTAACCTGGTAGGAGTTAGCCCCCTCTTGGTCAGGTTGAGGGCGCGGAGTGCTTTCGGAAGTTCATCCCAGAGCAGCTCCTAAAGGGCCTCTCCCCTCGAATAAACCCCAAATTAAACCCCAAATATAGCCCAAATATAGTCATTTCAGTTCAAACCAGGACACTGCACCCACGCCTAAAATGTTGGTCGCATCGGCGTTGCAGAGCAATAATGCAGGGGGCCAAAAGGCTTTTCAAGGACTCCGTC
>NZ_JANSIM010000092.1:0-50616 GCF_047502655.1 Synechococcus sp. R5-12
GAACAGTGATGTTCAGCAGTGTTCAGCGTAAATGTATCAGGAACTGTCCATGCAAGTGGAGTTTCGCGAGTGCGATCCGGGAAATCTGTGGATCTGGTTTGAGTTTGCCGAGCCGCCGGTCGAAGCTGAGCTGGAGTACCTCAACGAGGTGCTGGAGTCATGGTACGTGCTGGGCAAACTGGGCGGATTTAACGCCGAGCGCCTGGTGGCCCAAGAGGCCGAGGTGGATCTGAGCTATCTGGAATATCCCAACGAATCGGATCCCTTGCCTTCCCTGATGCACAACATGGGATCCCTGGAAGAGAAGGACAACTGGGCCCGCTGCTGGTTTGATCTGGGCACCGCCGATGCGATGGCGCTGGATGTGTTGATCAACGCCCTGCGCACCCTCAGCCTGGAATACATCGGCCTCAGCCGCGTGATTATCGGCGGGCAAAATGAGGATTGGCCAACGGCGGATCCGGAGGAGATGGATGACATGGATGACTACGATCTAAACGGCTATGTGCGGGATCACAGGGAGGAGGAAGGAGGGCTGGAATAGCGGGATCCCTGCCTACTCCAAGTAGCCCAGCTCTTGCATCTGCCGCACCAAGTCGGCATCGCTTTCCACATTCACCTTGCGAGGAGCCGTGCTGGGCTGTCGGGATTCTGCCCAGCTCACCCACGTTCTCAGCCCCTGCTGCAGGCGAGCCAGCCAAGCCTGGGGGGAAAGGGATCCCCAGCCGGCTTCCCCCGCCGACCGGTTGCGATAGCGCTGCGGGTCCACATCAGGCAGAGAGGAGACAGGATCCCCGTCGCCGACCCAGAGCAGATCCCGCAGCTCCGCCGGATCCTGCTCCAAGTTGTAGAGGCTGGGACGATCCCCCGTTTGGATGAGCTTGGTCATCCCCTCATAGAGGGCACGGCGGATGTCGTAACAGGCACGCGCCCGCAGCAGGCTGTCGTTACGGCTTTCCATAGCCCGAATGAGGAGGTGGGGCGGGAAGGCTTCGCTGAGCACTGTTCCCTGCTCGGGATCTTCCCCTGCCAAGGTGCGGGCCAAGCTGAGGCGGGCGACCTCGCGGCGGAGCTTGAGGCTGACACAGGGGGCACCGTTGGGGGAAAGGTTGGGGCTAAAGCCGGCAGCTTCCAGGAGGGTATGGAAGAGGCGGCGGGTGGAAACGGGGGTGGCAATGCGTTTTCCTGCCGGGAAGTGGCCGGGATAGCGCAGGATGAGGGGCACGCGGATCAGCTCTTCGTAGACCACAAAGGCGTGGCCGACGAAGTCGTGTTCTCCCAGGCCTTCGCCGTGATCGGCGACGATGGCCACCAGCGTGTTCTGCTCCAGGCCGGTGTGGCGCAGGGTGTCGAAGACGGATCCCAGTAGGTGATCTTGGTAGGCCACCTCAGCATCGTAGATATCCCGCAGCACCTGCGCTTGCAGTGGAGAAAGGGGCTGCGGCAGGGGCGCCATCCAGCGGTAGGGCTGGGCGTTGTATTGGCGCAAAAAGTCGCGGGCCTCGCGGTTGCTTTTGAAATAGGGGGCGTATTTCTGCACAAAGGGCTCCGGCGGCCAGTAGGGCAGATGGGGCTCCATCAGGTTGACAAAGCAAAAGAAGGGCCGTGCTCCGGGATCCGACCGGCGGCGGGCCATCTGCTGCAGGTAGCGGTTGAGGTCGGCAATCGAGGCGGCGGTGTTGCCTTTGAAGTTGAGCAGGCGGGTCCAGAGGGAGGCAAACCAGGGGTGCAGCGCCAGCTGGAAAAGGGCGTCGGAGCGGGCAAAGGCGTTTTGCACCGGATAGGAGAGCCGCCGCCAAAATTGGGTGTAGGCGGCCAGCCAGCGGTTCAAGGGGGCGGGCAAGGGGGTGCCTTCGGGGGGGCGGGTGGGCAGAGCGCCACCGTAGTTGTAAAAGGTTTCAAAGCCGCGCCGCAAGCCGTTTTTCAGGATCCCCACCAGAGGGTTGTTGCAAAAGCCCACAGTGGTATAGCCGCTCAGCTGCAACAGCTCTGCCAGGGTGGGCAAGGCGGGGCTCAGCTCCAGATCTGCTTGGACGGTCTGGTGGGTGCTGGGGTATTCCCCCGTAAAGAGGGAAGCGTGGGAGGGGATGGTCCATTGGGCGGGGGCGATGGCCCGCTCGAAGAGGGTGGATTCGGCGGCCAGCCGATCCAGGTTGGGGCTGGTGGGCACTTGGCGGGCACGCTCCGCTTCTGACCAATAGCAGGAGAGACGATCCGCCCGCTGGGTATCCAGCACGATCAGCAGGATGTTGGGGCGTTCTGCAGCAGCAGCGCCGGCCCTTGCGGGGGAATGTCCTGTTTGCGCCACTCGGACGGAGTCCTCAAAGCTCACCACAACCCACCTGATACGTTTCTTAAAGTATCCCTATCCTGCCATGCTCTCGGCCAGCTTTCTGCTTCCCCCCAGCCCCCCTTAGGGCAAAGTGAGCTGGGTTTGGCTGTTGCCTTGGATCCGAGCAGTGTTGGCCTGCCAATCCAGGATCCCTTGGTTGCCTCTGACAGTCAAAGCCTGGCCGGGCTGGCGGTAGCGCACGTTGCCTCGGGCTTGCAACTGGGTGGAGCCGATGCGCCAGCGAATCTCTTGGGCCTGCAGCTCTTGACCGGTTTGCTCGGCTTTGGCTTGCCCGTTGCCCAATATGCGCAACTCGGTTAGAGGCAGGGGAGCCCGCAACTGCTCGCCCCTGAGGCGCAAAGCTTGTAAGGGAGCGTAAACCTCTACAGACCCTACTGCCTGCACTTCCCCGACGCCAAATTGCCACAGAAAACGGCTGGCAGCCAGCTCCAGATCCGGATCCCGGTACTCTGCCCGCACCGGCTGAGTGGGATCCCAGTTCTCCAGCTGCATCTGGGCTTGGCCAAAGTCGACGAGCAGCCGATCCCCCCACAGGGATCCCTGCCCATCCAACAGCTCCACTTTCACCTGGCCCTCGGCTTGGAGGCGGCGCTGTTCCGGCAGCCATTCCACCCGCTGGGCCTGCAGACGCAGATTATCCCGCTCTGATTCCACCTCGACTTGACCCGTTAATTCCAGCCGTCGTTCGCCGGGGTACGCGGATCCTCGCTCGGCGCGGGTGCGGATGGCGCGGTTGTCTTCGTCGAAAAATTCTCCCTCAACGGCCTGCAAATGGGCGGATCCCAACTGCACAGGAGTGGCGCTGCCTTCGGAGGGGGGCTCGTATTCGGCCAGGCGAGCCTGTAAGCGCCAGAGAATGGCACCATCCGGTCTGGCCTGGGTGAGGGTGATGTCTTCGTAGATTAACTGGGGAGTGGGAATGGGATCCGCAGGTGTGGGATCCCTGTCTGGGGATGGCTCCAGCGCTCCGCAGGCAAGGCTCAACAGGGCCAAAGCTGCCAGGGAGCTGAGGATGGACAAAGACCTGGACTGCATGGATCTTCTTCCTTGTGGGCGCTCTCCCCTACCCTAGCTTTCTTAGGACTCCGTCCCGCTGGCGCGATCAGCCGTATCCTTCCGCTGCGCTGAGCCGGATCCCGCTCTCGGCAAACCCGTGGCATTATCAGGGCAAAGTGTTTTTGGGGGCAAGCGTGACCCAACTGTTGCAACTTTTCATTTACGGCCTCGTCTTGGGCAGCATCTATGCTCTGGGGGCAATTGGGGTATCCCTCACGTTTGGCATTTTGCGCTTTGCCAACTTTGCCCACGGGGATCTGATGACCCTGGGGGCCTACTTCGGCCTGACATTTGTTGGGTTGGGTTGGCCAATTGGGGTCAGCCTGATCCCGGCAGCCTTGGCCACGGTACTTTGTGCAGTTGGGATCGACCAACTCATTTATCGCCGCCTGCGCCGGGAGGCACCAGTGATCTTGCTCATTTCTTCTTTTGGCACCGCCCTGATTCTGCGCAGCCTGGTGCAGATCATCTGGGGGCCCAACAATCAGGTGTACCGCAGCGGGATCCAGTTGCCGTGGCGGCTTGGGGAGCTGCGCATTAAGCCCGATTGGGCGGTAATCCTGGCGGGAACAGCCCTGTTGGTGGTGGCCCTGCATCTCTTCTTACAACGCACGCGGGTGGGCAAAGCGATGCGGGCCATGGCCGACAATTTTGAGCTGGCCAAGGTTACCGGCATTGATACGGAGCGAATCGTTCTCTGGACTTGGGCCATTGGCGCAGCCTTGGCCTGTGCAGCAGGTGTGTTCCTGGGCATGGATACCCGTCTGCACCCCACCATGGGCTGGCGGCTATTGCTGCCCATTTTTGCAGCGGCCATTCTCGGCGGCATCGGTCGCCCTTACGGGGCTATTGCCGGAGGGCTGGTGATTGGCCTGGCGGAAGAATTCTCGACCTTGGTGATCAACCCGGCCTATAAAACCGGGGTGGCCTTCGCCATTTTGGTACTGCTGCTGATCTTCCGACCCACAGGATTACTGGGATCCCCGGGTGGGGGAGAGGTCTGATGTTGAGCTACGGCATTTTCTTTTTGATTTTGGTGGGGATCTACGGCGTGCTGGTGCTGGGCCTCAATATCCAGTGGGGCTACGCCGGCATGTTCAACATCGGGGTGGGGGCTTTTTTTGCCGTGGGAGCCTATGCCAGCGCCATTGTCACCACACCCCCAAGCGCCGAGCATTTGGGCGGCTTCAATCTGCCCTTTTGGGTGGGTTTTGCCATAGCTGTGGCTGTCGCCGGGGCGATTGCCTTTTTGATCGGGTTGATTACCCTGAAGCTGCGTTCCGACTACTTGGCCATCGCCACCATCGGCATTGCTGAGATCATCAGCCAAATCCTGAGAAATGAGGGCTGGCTCACCAACGGTGTGCGGGGAATTACCCGCATTCCACGACCCTTTCGCGGCTGGATCCCAGGTCAGGATACCCTTCTCTACTTGGGCTTGGTGCTGGTCATTTTGGCGGTGGTCTATTGGGCTGCGGAGCGGGCCTATCGCTCCCCCTGGGGGCGGGTGCTGCGGGCCATTCGCGAGGATGAACCGGCAACCATGGCCGCCGGCAAAGATGTGCTCCAGTTTCGCCTGCAGGCGTTTGTGCTGGGATCCATGCTCATGGGGTTGGCGGGGGCCCTCTACGCCCATTTTGTCAATTTCATCAGCCCAGAAGCCTTTCAACCGGAGTTTGCCACCTTTATCGTTTGGGTAATGCTGATCGCGGGGGGCAGTGGCAACAATCGCGGCGCCTTGCTGGGAGCGCTGGTAATTTGGGGGGTGTGGTCGGGCAGCGAGTGGCTCACCAACCGTTTGCCGCCCCAGTGGGCCACCCGGGCTGGCCCTTTGCGCATTTTGTTGATCGGGATCCTGCTCCAGGTCATTCTTCTGACGCGCTCTCAAGGATTGTTGCCTGAACGTCCGCCCAAGCCCGTCTTGGGCACTTCTCCTTCGCCTCAGCAGAACCCCGCAGGATAGGATTGGGTCGGCTCCAGCTGTTGTTGACGTGTTTGAGATAACCCAGCCCTCTGTCGTCATGACTCCGCGCCCCAAGGAAACTGACCCTTCCTGGCCACCCTGCAACCCCGACACGACGGGCTGCCCCCCTGATGCCGGACAACCAGGGATCCGGACTACACCCATCCAAGAGGGCTATGCTCTGCCGGAGCAGTATTTCAACCGGGAGCTGAGCTGGATCGAATTCAATGCCCGGGTTTTGCACGAGGCCCTGGATGAGCGCACACCTCTGCTGGAGCGGCTGAAGTTTCTGGCCATCTTTGAGAGCAACCTGGACGAATTTTTCATGGTGCGGGTGGCGGTGATCCGTCGTCAGTTGGAAACGGGCGTGTTGGTGCTAACCCCGGATGGCCTTACACCGCAGCAGCAGTTGCAGCAGATCTCGAGCCACCTGCGCCCCCTGATTCGAAAATTGCACACTTGCTTCCGGCAGGAACTGGTGCCCAAGCTGGCGGAACAGGGCATTCACATCCGCGATTTTTCCGAGCTGGCCGAGTCGGAACGGCAGGAGCTGCGGGACTACTTTGAGAGGCGTTTGTTTCCAGTGCTCACCCCCTTGGCGGTGGATCCAGGCCATCCCTTTCCCTACATCTCCAACCTCAGCCTCAGCTTGGCGGTGGTGGTGCGGGATCCAGAGACTGGCAAGGAGCATTTTGCTCGCGTGAAGGTGCCCAATACCTTGCCCCGCTTTGTGCCGCTGCGGGATGGGGTGAGCTTTGTGCCGCTGGATCAGGTGATTGCCCACCATCTGGAAGCGCTGTTTGTCGGCATGCAGGTGCTGGAGTACTACCCCTTCCGCATCACCCGGGATGCGGATCTGGAAATCCAAGAGGACGAGGCCGACGATCTGCTGGCTGCCATTCAAGAAGAGCTGCGCAAACGACGCTTTGGCTCGGTGGTGCGCATGGAGATTGCCAGCCAAACTCCGGCAGCCATCCGACAACGGCTCAGCGAAGAGATGCGCCTCAACAGTGACTCGGTGTACGAAGTGGATGGCCTCTTGAGTATGGGGGGGGTGATGGCGTTTCTCAGCCTGAATCGGCCCGATTTGAAGGATCCCCCTTGGGGGCCGGTCACCCCGCCCCGCCTGCGCACTGCCTCGGTCAGCGATGAGCCGGTGGATATCTTTGCCGTCATCCGGGAAGGGGATCTGTTGGTGCATCACCCCTACGATTCTTTTGCCGCCAGCGTGGAACGGTTTTTGGAGGAGGCCGCCAACGATCCGCAGGTGCTCACCATTAAGCAAACCCTCTACCGCACCTCCGGCGACTCGACGGTGGTGAAATCCCTCATTCAGGCCGCCGAAAACGGCAAGCAGGTGGCCGCTCTGGTGGAGCTCAAAGCCCGTTTCGACGAAGAAAACAACATCCTCTGGGCCAAAAAGCTGGAGAAAGCCGGGGTCCACGTGGCCTACGGCCTGCCGGGGCTGAAAATCCACTGCAAACTGGCTTTGGTGGTGCGGGAAGAGGAGGGATCCCTGCGCCGCTACGTCCACATCGGTACCGGCAACTACAACCCCAAAACCGCCCGTATCTATACCGACCTAGGGCTGTTCACTTGCGATGAGACCCTCTGCAACGATGTTACGGAATTGTTCAACCTACTGACGGGCTACTCACGGCAACGGCAATTCCGCAAGCTCTTGGTGGCCCCCAGAACCCTACGCCAAGGCATGGAAGCCCTGATCCGCCGCGAGATGCGCCATGCCCAAGCGGGGGGCCAGGGGCGTATCATCGTCAAGATCAACTCTCTCACCGACCCGGAAATGATCCGGCTGCTCTACGAGGCCAGCCAAGCCGGGGTGGAGATCGACCTCATTGTGCGCGGCATGTGCTGCCTCAAGCCGGGGATCCCCGGCCTAAGCGAACGCATCCGCGTGATCAGCATCATCGGGCGCTTCCTGGAGCACTCCCGCATCTTCTACTTCTACAATGGCGGCCAGGAAGAGTACTTCATCGGCAGTGCCGACTACATGACCCGCAACCTGGATCGGCGCGTTGAGGTGGTTACCCCTGTGGAGGATCCCGCGTTGCAGCGGGAGCTCAAGGCGATCTTGGACATCTGCCTGACGGACAACCGGCAAGCCTGGGAGTTGCGCCCTGATGGCACCTACGTGCAGCGGCAACCCAAGCCAGGAGAGCCTGTGCGCTCCACCCACCAACGCCTGATGGAGCGGGCCGCCAGCCGCGTTTAGCAGGATGACTCTCACTGCTAACCTCTCTCTCAGAGGGAGAGAGGAGCAGCCTCGCCGCTATCGGGAATGGCCACCAAAGCTCAGGATCCGGTGGTCTTGGCGGCCTCGGCCTCTTCCTCGCCCAGCGCAATTACCCGTTCCGTGGCCTGCAGCGAAGACTGCAAGCTCTCCAACTTCTCTCGGCTGGAGCGGTTCAGCCACGACTCGATTGCGTTCACCAAGAGCTGATCCACAGAGAACCAGCCCCCCCCATTCACCGCAAAGGCCAAGAAGATCGCTGCGTAAATGGCCGACAGCTCCAGATAGGGAACGCTAAAGCCGGCCACTTTGATGTGGTGGAACATGGCCACTGCCATCGTGGCGAACAAACCCAACGCTGCCCCGCGGGTCAACAAACCCAGCGCCACCATGGGGGCTGCAATCAGCTCGGTATAGGCGGCTACATAAGCAAAAAAGATCGGGAAGGGCAACCCGATCACTTCTACATAAGCCGTCGCAAATCCTTCGATATCTGCCAGTTTGTCAAGGCCGTTGTGAATCATGAATAGCCCTGCCACCACCCGCAAAACGGTCCACGCCACTTGAGACCAGCGCGGAGTTACGCTGTCGTGACGCAAAGCTGAGGCGAGTAGCACGGGAAACTGCTGAGAGGGTGCCATAGGATAAAACCTGCGATGCAAAGATGAGCAAAGATTCCAACCTATTGTAACGATTCTAAATTTCTGTAACAAGATGGGGTTCAGATCCCCAGTGGTCAAGGGATCCCATCCAGAAACAAGGTCTCCGGCCCGCTTTCGCGACCGGTCGGGTGGGTTTCCGGCGAGCTTTCACCGCAGGCGATTGCGCCACACTATCTCTGCTCTTGGCCTGGGACTTTTCCGGCCTTGCTGAGACCTGTCAACCTCTGTAAATGGATCCCTCATAATGGGTTCATTTGCTGCCTGTGTCGATATGGTTGCCGAATCTGTCCTCGCCTCTGATGTCAGCTCCGCCAAATCCCAAGCCGGGAGAGAGGAGGGATCCCCGCCTGCCATTCGTTTGCGGAGGGTCAGCCGCAACTTTTCCGGGATCCAAGCGGTGGACGGGGTGGATTTGGAGGTGCAGCAGGGGGAGTTTTTTACGTTGTTGGGGCCGTCGGGTTCGGGCAAAACCACCTGTTTGCGGATGATCGCGGGCTTTGAGCGTCCGGATGAGGGGCAGATCGAATTGAACGGCCAGAATGTTTTGGGTCTGCCGCCCTACCGACGGCCTGTGAACACGGTGTTTCAGGACTATGCTCTCTTCCCCCACATGACGGTGGCGGAGAACGTTGGCTACAGCTTGATGATCCGCGGCATACCGCCGAAGGAGCGCCAAAAGCGAGTGCAAGAGGCGCTGGAGCTGGTACAACTGCCCGATCTGGGATCCCGTAAACCCAGCCAACTTTCAGGGGGGCAACGGCAACGGGTGGCCTTGGCGCGGGCTTTGGTTGGCCGACCGCAGGTGCTCTTGCTGGATGAACCTTTGGGGGCGCTGGATTTGAAGTTGCGCCAACAGATGCAGTTTGAACTCAAGGCCCTACAACACCGCCTTGGTCTCACCTTTTTGTACGTCACCCACGACCAAGAAGAGGCCCTGACCATGAGCGATCGTATTGCCGTGTTCAATCGCGGGCGCATCGAACAGGTGGGATCCCCGCCAGAGCTCTACGAGCGACCTGCCACCCGGTTTGTAGCCGGTTTTATCGGCCAAACCAACTTGATCGAGGGATCCCTGGCGGAACGATGCGTGGGAGAAGCGGCCCTGTTTGCTTTGCGCCCGGAGCACATTCGGATTGACTTATCTGAAGAAGGGATCCCCGATGGCCACTGCCGCTTGCGGGGACGGATTTGCGACACTGCTTATCTAGGGGCTTTCATTCGCTATCAGGTATGGGTGTCGGGCTGTGAGGTGAAACTTTTGGCTGTGCAACCCAACCCCGGCCTGAATTTGCAGCAGTTGCCGGAAGGGACGGAGGTGACTTTAAGTTGGGATCCCAGCCGGATGCACCGCATCCCCGAATAGGGCTCTCAATCCCGATCTCCTCTGGAGCTTGTCTATCCGGCGTCGGCGCTATCTTGCAGGCAGTTGACACTCCCGCCGACTGAAGTCGAGGGATTCTTACGTAGCCCAGAAACGGGCTCGCAACGGCGTTGTCAAAGGGAGAAAAACGGGCCATGATGCGCATTTCCATCCAGCCGGGGAGCGGGATCCCTGGCTCCGTACAGCTTTTTAATTTGCTCTGCTTTGCCATCGCCTGCGGGCAATTTCCTCCCGGCTACCGCCTGCCCAGCACCCGTCAATTGGCTATGCAAACAGGCCTGCACCGCAATACCATCCACAAGGTTTACCACCAACTCGAGGCTATGGGCCTGGTGGAAACCCGCGCTGGATCTGGCATTTACGTGAGCCGCTCCGCCCGCCAGGTGGTTAACTACTCTCGCGGCCTGGGGGAAAACCTGGATCGATCCCGACAGGTCCTGGAGCAGGTGCGCCAGGGCATCGACCAGCTGCTGCAGCAGGGGTTTTCTTTGGAGCAGGTGCGGGATCTGCTGCTGGCGGAGATCGATTGGCGGTTGCGCTGCAGTGCCCAAGTGCTGGTGTGTGTGCCCAACCGGGATTTGGGTACAGGACAACTGATGGCCCAGCAAATCCAGCAGACTTTGGGCATCCGGGTCCAGTTGGTGCCCCTGGAGGAGCTGGCCACCGTTCTGGATCAGATCCATTCCGGCACTGTGGTGACGCTGCACTATTTTCTCAGCGCCGTCGAGGCCATTGCCCAGCCGCGAGGGGCCCGTGTTCTGACGGTGGAGGTGTCCGACTACGCCCGTGAAATTGCCCTGATCCGCCAGTTGCCTTCCCACGCCTGTCTGGGGCTGGTGAGCATCAGCACTGCCCTGCTGGAGGTTGCCGAGGTGATTGTCTACAGTCTGCGGGGAGACCTGCTGGTGCTGACGGCAGTGATCTCGGATACGGAACGGGTGGGATCCCTAATCCGCCGCGCCCATACGCTGATTTGCGATGAGGCCAGCTACCCCACCCTGCGGGTCTTGGTGCGCCAAGCCCGAGCCGATCTAATCCGCACACCCAACCTAGTCTGCGCCACCCCCCACATCGGAGAAGCAGCCATGGCCGAGCTGCGACGGGAACTGGGTGGGATCCCTGGAGCCGGAGGAGATGGGGACGCAAGCAGTAGCAGTTTGCAAGGCAAAGAAACCCATTAAGCCTTGTTGCAGGTGAGCCATTTTGCGGATGACAGGCTGCCCGATATCGTGCTTAAGTGAAAATACGGTAAAAGCTCTCTCATTTTGATTCATCGCTGATCAGTCTTTACACGCATGGTGATCCTCGACTACGCCTCCGCCAATCACGACTATGTGGCGGTTACACGGGAAGGTTTCTGGGAGGCCATCCGCTTCCAAGACCATTTTTACGTCTTCAACCGGGGCTTTTCTCAGCTGCAAGAGGCCATCGCCAGTTGCCGCTACGACATGGATCACGGATCCCTGATCAGCCTGGTGGTGGTGCGCCCTCAGGGCTATGAAGTGTGGTCGCAGGTGGGATCCGACATTCCCGTCTTGCCGAAGCAACTCTTGAGCCCCACAGCCAGGGACTCCGTCTCGCTGGCGCGCCAGTGCTCCGCACCCCTGTCACCAGCGCGGAAGCGTCGCATAGCAATGACGGCTCCATCGGGGCCCGAACGTCCTTTCTGGTCTTTCTGGGGCTGGGGATCCAAGGCTTATGTGGTGGATGGCGAGCCGGCTGCACCCCAGTCTTTGTTCCACCATAGCCCTCGGCCCTACAACGCGCTACAGGCTTGAGCCGGAATCGGTTGCGCCAGCGTCGTGCAGCAACAGTTTCAGGGAACAGGACGGCTCCACATGCAAATTGAGATCCGGCTCTTCCACCAGCAGGGGCACGCGCTCGGCCACTTCCAGGCCAAATCCCTTTAGGCCGCTGATGTGGCGAGAGGTGTTGCTGATCAGGCGCATTTTGCGCACCCCTACATCCCGTAGGATCTGGGCGCCGATGCCGTAATCGCGCAAGTCCATCGCCACCGGTGGCGCGGTTTCAGAAAGTCCCAGATCTTGCCGGGCGTAGGACTTGATTTGCTCGATGAGACTCAGCTCCTGCTCTTGCCGGCGCAGGTACACCAGCACCCCCTTGCCCTGGTGGCCGATCATCTTCAGGGCCGCTGTCAATTGGCGGCGACAATCGCAGCGCAGGGATCCCAGCGCATCCCCTAGGGGACACTCCACATGGACGCGCACCAGGACGGGCTCAGCGGCAAATTGGGTCGGATCCCCTTTCACCAGAGCCAGGTGCTCGACTTGGTTGAGGCTATCGCGGTAGCCGTAAACCCGAAACTGGCCAAACTCCGTTGGCAGGGTGGCGGCAGCCTCTCGGTGAACCAGTTGTTCGGTGCGCAAGCGGTACTCGATGAGGTGGGCGATGGTGATGATCTTCAAATCGTGCTGACGGGCATATTCGATCAACTGGGGCAGGCGGGCCATGGAGCCGTCTGGGTTTTGGATCTCGCAGATGACCCCCGCCGGATACAGCCCGGCCAACATCGCCAGATCCACCGCTGCTTCCGTATGGCCAGCCCGTTTGAGTACTCCGCCCTCCCGTGCCCGCAGCGGAAAGACATGACCAGGCCGGCGCAGATCTTCCGGTCGCGTGTGCGGGTGAATGGCCGCCTGAATGGTGCGAGAGCGATCGGCAGCGGAAATGCCGGTGGAAACTCCAGCCTCTGGCCCAGCATCAATGCTGACGGTGAAGGCAGTTTGGTTGCTGTCGGTGTTCTGCCCCACCATCAGCGGGATCTTCAGCTCATCGAGGCGGGATCCCTGCATGGCCAGGCAGATAAGGCCCCGCCCGTAGGTGGCCATGAAGTTGATAGCTTGGGGCGTGGCAAACTGGGCAGCACAGACCAGATCCCCTTCGTTTTCTCGGTTTTCGTCATCGACCACGATGACCATGCGACCACACTTGAGGTCTTCGAGGGCTTCGGGGATGGAGTGGAAGATCGTTTCTGTCTCGGCCTGCGGGATGGCACTCATGGAAAAGGGGACGCAAAAAGGGAAAACCTGGCACAGCCGGCTCTGGGCACCGGATCTGCCGGATCTATGCTAGAGCAAACCGGGCGACAGGTAGGGATCCCAAGGCAGAGTCAGTACTTGGGAATCGAGGGATCGTAAGCCTCTGCCCAGGCGAGGATCCCCCCGCGCAGGTTTTTTCCTTGGATCCCAGCAGCTTGTAGGATCTTCAGGGCTTTGGCCGAGCGTGCCCCACTCTTGCAGTGGACGATCAGCTCTGAGCCGTTAAGGAGGCGACGCACCTGCTCCACCCCGTCGCCGTTTTCAATTTGGGGCAGGGGGATCAGGTGAGCACCAGGGATCCGGCCTATCTCCCACTCGTTCGGGTTGCGCACATCGACCAGCACAAAGTCTTGCTGGGCATCGAGGCGGGCTTTTAGCTCAGCCACGGTGATCTCCGGGATCTCCGCTTGGCCAGCCTGTTCGGCAGCTTGGGCTTGTGGGATCCCGCAGAACTGCTCATAGTCGATAAGCTGGGTGATGGGAGGAGTGGCGGGGTTTTTGCGCAGCTTCAGCTCCCGGAAGCTCATGTTCAGGGCATCGTAAAGCAGCAGCCGCCCACTTAGGGTTGTGCCCACGCCCAGCAGGATCTTCACGGTTTCGGTAGCTTGAATAACACCGATGATGCCGGGGAGGATCCCCAACACTCCCCCTTCTGCGCAGGAGGGCACCAGTCCTGGTGGGGGCGGCTCGGGGTAGAGATCCCGGTAGTTGGGCCCATCTTCGTAGTTGAAGACCGTCGCTTGTCCCTCGAAGCGGAAGATCGAGCCGTAGACATTGGGCTTGCCCGTCAACACACAGGCATCGTTCACCAGGTAACGGGTGGGGAAGTTATCGGTGCCATCCACAATCACGTCATAGTTGGCAAACAGCTCCAGTGCGTTGTGGGCCTTCAGGGCGGTGTTGTAAACATCCACTTGACAGTGGGGGTTGATCTCCAGGATGCGGTTCTTGGCCGATTCCACCTTCGGCTTGCCCACCCAGGAGGTGCCGTGGATCACCTGCCGCTGCAGGTTGGACACATCCACCACATCAAAATCGACAATGCCGATCCGCCCCACGCCGGCTGCCGCCAAGTACAGCAACAGGGGCGAGCCAAGGCCGCCTGTGCCGATGCACAGCACTTTGCCCGCTTTCAGCCGCTTCTGTCCTTCTAGGCCCACCTCGGGCAGGATCAAATGCCGAGAAAACCGCTCCATCTCTTCGCGGGAGAGGCTAACTTGGCTGGTGTCCAGGTTCAACATGCTCACAACCCTCCAGCAATAGCGGGAACGATGCTGATGACGGCTTGTTCTCCCACGGGGGTGTTGTTGCCTTGGGGCAACGTGCGCACATCCTCGTCGTTGAGGTAGACATTGACAAAATTGCGCAGCTTCCCATCCTCGGTGTAGAGGTGGCGCTTCAGCTCGCCATAGCGGGCGATGAGGTTGCCCATCACTTCGCCGACATTGCTGCCCTCGATCTCGACAGCCTCCAGGTTGTCGGTGTAGGGGCGCAGGGGAGAGGGGATCAGAACTTTGGTTGCCATGGGAGTTCGGGGAGAGATCTTGGATATCTACTGGAGACTTTTGAGGATCCAGAGGATCTGGGCTGACCTATCCGTTTGTCGATCTTGTTGGGGCTGTCTACTGACTTTGAGGATTCAGCTATGTTACAGACAAGGTTCAGCACTAGACTACCGCTTTTTCCGGTGGCGCCCATCCCAGCTTTCAAGGATCCCAACTGAACTTAGCCGTGAACTTCAGCCTCAAACAGCGGCAAAGCCCAAACGACTCTAGCTTGCCAAAGCCGGGAGCGGGGGGATGCGAATGTCTTCCAGCATCTGCATCGGCTCCCGTTGGGGCTGCTCCTGCTCATCCAAAACCCAGCTCACCACCTCTTCTGCCTTGCCCTCGCGCACACTGACGATCACACAGGAAAAGCCCCAAGGAAAAGCATGCTGCCGATCAAACTCGGAGGGAATGGCCGCATGGTTGGGATGGGAATGATAGGTGCCCAGGATCCCCAGCCCTTTGCGCACCGCATGGTCGTTGGCCCGCTTGAAATCCGCCGGATCGATCAAGAAGCGGCGGCGGCTGGATTCTCCGTCTGCCAGAGGGTTTTCCGCTTGATCCCAGGTGTTGGCTACTGCCCAAAGCTCGTGGATGATCTTGTCGGATCCCCGGATTTCCCCAATTAAAATGCCGCAGCTCTCGTGGGGAAAGGCTTGTTCGCCGTGCTGGCGGATGCTGTGAAGGTGGTCTGCCGAGAGGTAGAGGGCCATGAATCTCGCCTTTGCCGATGGAGTTACCGTTCTTTTATTCTGGCACAAGTTGGCCGGGGATCCCTCAACTTAGCTACAGCGGATGCCATTGGGGCGCAACGGGCAGGCCGTTCCGCAGAGGCCGCCGCTGCTGAAAATGTTCGGCCACCAGTGTGGCGCGGTCAGACCCGTCCATCGAGTGAACCCAGAGGTGGCTCTGGCTTTGGAGGGGTGACGGGGGCATAGTGGGGGCAACCCTGGCACGGCCCTTGGGGATGGACGGCACAGCGCAACCAAGCCGAGTGGGCACTGAAAACACAAGAGGGATCCCCCAGGGGTGGGCCAAATTCGCCGGCCCGTTGACGGCGCAGCAGCACCACTTGCCGTCGCCAATCTTGCAAAAATCGGCTGTAGGCGCGTTCCCGCCAGCGACGCTTGGCCGCATTTTCGAGGACGTGGGCGGTGAGGTTATCCAACATGGAACGATACCCAAGGAAGAGGCCAACAGGCTGGGAGTTGCGTTGGATGGCTGAGAACCTCAGGATGGCACACACTGGCGAGAAGAACCCAAGAATTGCAAACTCTCCTTGAGTTCAGTTTAAGTTTGTGGAGTTTCTTCCGATGGCTCTGGCTGCTGGTGGCGGGCCTGGGCCCGTTGCAGGGCTTCTCGCACCACAGCAAAGCCCGTTCCCCCGGCGCTGAGCCGCGTGGCCACCACCTGGCGGGGCTCAATGGCCGTCAAAATGTCCGCCTCAAAGGCCGGGTGGAAGGTTTTCCAGCGCTCCAAGGGCAGATCCCGCAGCAGGATCCCCTCTGCCAAACAAATGCGCACAATCTGCCCCACCAAATCATGGGCTGTGCGAAAGGGGATCCCTTTGCGCACCAGGTAGTCGGCCACATCGGTGGCGTTGGAGAAATCTTCCTGCACAGCAGCCGCCATGCGCTCAGGTTGAAATTGGATCCCTTCCCGCAGCAGAAGGGTCATCGCCTCTAGGCAGGCTTTCAGGGTATCGACCGTGTCGAATAGCCCCTCTTTGTCTTCTTGGAGGTCTTTGTTGTAGGCCAGCGGCAGCCCCTTCAAGGTGACCAACAAAGCCTGGAGATGGCCAAACACCCGCCCCGCCTTGCCGCGCACCAGCTCCGGCACATCGGGATTTTTCTTCTGGGGCATGAGGCTGGAGCCGGTGGCACAGGCATCGGTGAGGGTGACAAAGCCGAACTCCTGGGAAGCCCAGAGGATCATCTCTTCCGAGAGGCGGCTGAGATGCACCAAAATCAAGCTGGCGGCAGCGTGGAACTCCACCAGGTAGTCCCGGTCGCTGACGGCATCCAAGCTGTTGGCGCTGATCCGCTCAAATCCCAGCAGATGGGCGGTGAGCTGCCGATCGATGGGCAGAGAAGTGCCGGCCAAAGCCCCGGATCCGAGGGGGCAGACATTCACCTCTTCCCGCACCCGCCCCAGCCGTTGCCAGTCTCGCCAGAACATTTCTTCATAGGCCAAGAGGTGGTGGGCCAAGCTAATCGGCTGAGCCCGTTGCAGATGGGTGTAGCCGGGCAGGATTGTCTCCAGATGCCGCTCAGCCAAGTCCAACAAAACTCCGCGCAGCTCCCAGAGGGCTTGACGAAGGTGATCGATTTGATCCCGCAGATAGAGACGCAGATCGGTGGCCACTTGGTCATTGCGGGAGCGCCCGGTATGCAGTTTTTTTCCCACTTCCCCCACCAAAGCCACCAAACGACGCTCGACGGCGTAGTGGACATCCTCTGCCTCTGGATCGGGCCGGAAGGTGCCGGCAGCCGCTTCCTGTTGGATCTGCTCCAATCCCCACCGGATCTGGTCGGCCTCTTGCTGGGTCAGGATGCCACAAGCGGCCAACATCTGCACATGAGCCAGGGATCCGGCCACATCGTAGGGCAGCAGGCGGATGTCGAAGCCGATACTGGCGTTGAAGCGGGCAATGGCAGGGTGCAGGGATCCCTCAAAGCGCTGGCTCCAGGGGCGAGGGGTGGAAGTTACCGTCGGCTCAGACATCGGCTGGGAACCGGAAGAATGGGGAGAAGGATTGACCACCGTAGGAAGACCCCACTGCAGTTGTGGAGAAAAAACACAGAAACCGACCGCCGACGGCCAAAACCTCGCCGGCCCAGGCCCAATGGATCCAGCTAGAGCGATGGTGACAAGGCCCTAGTGGGAGCTGGTGATGCTCTTGAGCATGTAGCCCACTACGATCCCTATCAAAAGCGCCCAAATTTGGCCCGATTCCACAAAGCCATTCCAACCCTTGCGGATATCACCCAGCACATCCTGTCGGAACACCTGCCCGACAATCATTTCCGTCTGGAAAGCCGCGGGGGCCGGCAAGTAAACCGAGGCGGTTTCAGACCCAGAAGGAGAGAAGTTCATGGTTGTACCTCAGGTGTAGATAACACAGTGCAGCCAACCTGGTAGCTCCACCAGCTAGAGCGTACCGCTCTGAAAGACCTACGAAACGCCAACAAACACTTCCACTCGCACCGGCGGCGCGGAGTGCTCAGCGTCTGCCGCGCTTCTGCTTTCTTCCTGCCTTAACGAACTATGGCTGGCAGCAGAGATCACCCCCACTGCCCCGCCAGAGGGATCTCCACAGGCGTGACTTCCCCGCAAGCTGCAGGTAGCCGCTCCTTGCTCTCTGAGAGAGCCACACAGACTAAAGCTGGAGCAGGCTTTAGCCCATGCAGAACGCATGCCAGAACTAACCAACTAGCCTAGTAGTCCGGCAAAACCACGTCAACCAACCCACCGTTGCTGCCCAGCCCAGTAGCGTTGAGTAGCTTGCTTGAGCTATTGTGAGCGTTGCGGCCTGCTGTCATTAACCCTGAGTTTGAACTTTTTTAGCTAGGCTGGCTCGGAGTCGGGCAACACCTTCAACACCACCAGCGTTGTGTCGTCCACGGGCTCAGGCCGCAGGGAAATCTCGTCCTGCAACAGGAGCTCTGGATCCTCGGGCAGCCATAGGGGAAGAGGGTGGGATCCCCGGCGGCCTCGGAAGGCATCCATCTGCTCAAACAAGCTCTCCAAGATGTCTTCGGGGGAGTCGTAGCGACGGGCAGCGTACTGGATGGCGTCCATCAGCCCAGAGGTTTCCAAGCGCTCGCCGCGGGTGTTGGCTGTCTCCGTGTAGCCATCGGTGTAGTACACCACCACATCCCCGGGTTGCAGTTGCACGCAGCTTTCCGAGTAGTGGCTGTTTTCTTCCAAGCCGATCAGCGCCCCCTCTGTGTCCAGGGGTTGAATTTCTCGGGTGCGGGCCTGCCACCACAGGGTGGGGTTGTGGGCCGCGTTGCTGAAGCAGAGGCGATGGGAGCGGGGATCGTACTCCGAATAAAACAGGCTGATGAAGCGATTGGAGTTTTCCAGGTCACTGTACATGGCCCGGTTCAGATGTTGCAGAACACGGGCCGGCGAATGGCGGTTGAGGGCCTCCGCCCGCACCATGGCGCGGGTCATGGTCATCAACAGGCCGGCGGGCACCCCTTTGCCCATCACATCCCCAATGACGATGGCCAAGCGAAAGCCTGCCGTTTCTTCAGATGAGTCGGATGTTTCCAGGCGTTCGCCGGGAATCTTGATGAAGTCATAGTAGTCGCCCCCCACTTTGCTGGCCACCCGGCAACGGGCTGCCAAGCGAATCCCCTTGACTTGAGGGCACTCCCGAGGTAGCAGTTGGGTCTGGATGTAAGAGCCAATCTCCATTTCTTTTTCCAGGGCCATCTTGCGGCGCAAGGCTGCCGTCAAGCGGTCATTTTCGATGGCCACCCCTGCCTGATCGGCGACCAAGCGCAACAGTTGTTGGCGACGTTCATCCCAGTGGTAGCCAGGCTGACGGCTGAAGACGTACAAGCGACCCTGGACAGAGTTGCGAATCAGCAGCGGCGTGCCGAAAAGGCGTACATCCGGCCCCAAGCTCTGGCGGAACCGTTCGTCCAAGAGGTGTTCAAGGGCAGGGATCTTAACAGACAGGGATCCCTCCGTTTTGAGAATGGGCTCTTGAGCCGAGAGGGTCTGGGTAATTTGCTCCATCTCAGCCCGAATCTGCTCGCGGTGATTGAGATCAGAGCAATGCAGTTGATCCAACTGGATGGTGCCGTTGGGATTGAACAAAACCAGGGCTCCGCCTTCGGCATCGGTCAGTTGGCTGGCCACAAAAGCCGTCAGCTCCAGGATCTGGTTCAAGTTGTTAAAAGAGCGCAGAGCAAAAGCCAGCCACGCCAGCAGATACTGCATCCGATGGTGTTCTCTCTCCAGTTCTGCCACCCGATCCGGCATTGCAGGGGCAGGCACAATGGCCGGCTTGACCTCCGGCAGCTCTCTATCATCGGACGCAACGGCACCTGAAGAGGTGGGATCCTCATCCTGGCCGGTCTGAGCTGAGCGCAAGTCCCCCGAATTGTCCGTGGGCGACAGCGACGGAGCATTGGGGGGGAGGGGATTTTTGCCCGAATCCTGGGCCAGCAAGGACTCTGACCACAAAGAATCTGACAGCCCGGCAGGGGGCTGCCCTAAAACGGCCTTTTGGGGGCTGTGATCATCCATCGGGAAGACTGGCGTTAATCCCTTGGAAACGTAACGAAACAGCTTAGCAAAAATATCACAAGCTTCATCACACTCATCCCTCACACCCAGCGATGCTGACGGGATCCCTGGCACAGTTCCCGGTAGAGCTGTTCCACCTGGTTGATGTTGTGGCTGAGGGTATAGCGCTCCAGCACCCGCTGGCGGGCCTTCATCCCCAGCAGTTGGGTAAACTCCCGTTGATCCCGCAGCAAAGGCAACAGCGTTTGCAGCTCCGCCGTCACCCGTGTCGGATCCAGCAGGATCCCGGCTCCATCGGCCAAAACCTCTCCATCGGCACCCACATCGGTGGCTACCGCTGCCACCCCACAGGCCATCGCCTCCAGCAGCGACAAAGAGAGCCCCTCGATCAAGGAGGGCAAAACAAACACATCAGCCCCTCGCAAGATCTCGATGCGCTGCTGCTCGTCGGCAATATAGCCCAGCCAGTGGATCCCATGTTGAAGGGTGTAGCAGGGCTTGAGGGTGTTGAGCAGTGGCCCATCCCCCACGATCAGCAGACCACACTTCTCCCCCATTTGGGCGTGTTTCCAAGCCTTGAGTAGGGCTTCCAGGTTTTTTTCCGGCGAGACCCGCCCTTGATAGACGAAGATCCGCTCCAGTCCCAACCGCTGTTTGAGGGTGGAGGGCCCAGGCGCGTACTTGTCCACATCCACACCATTGGGAATGACCACCACCTGCTGGGGGCTCACCCCCAGTTTGACCAAGATCTCCCGTTGCGTTTCCGAGAAGATAATGGTGCGGTGATAGTTGGCCAAACACGGGGCGTAGAGCTGGTAGGCCAAGTATTGGGTGCGAGAGGCGATGTTGCGCCGCCGCCGGTCGAAGGCCGGGTGGAAGGTGGCCACCAGCGGCTGGTTGAGCTCAGCACAGATCTCCGGCAGCACAAAGTCGATGGGAGAAATGGTCAAGGAGGCATGTACCAGATCCGGCTGCAATTCCTTGAGGGCCTGGGTGAGCAACCGCTTGGCGTTGGGGGCCGGGATCGTGTAAATCTGCGACTTGTACAGACAGGGGAGGGAAACGTCTCGACGATCCAGCTCCGCCCTCCAGCCTTCACCTCCAGGATCCAGGGCGGGCGGTTGGCCCTCGTTGGTGAAGTGAAAAAAGCTCACTTGATGCCCTCGATCCAAAAGGCCGTTGGTCATCTCGCGGCTATAGGTGACGTTGCCACAGAAAGGTGTCTTTTTGCCTATCCAGGCGATGTGCATGGGCGGATCCCCGCGGAGCTGAAACGCTGAGCTGCAAAGGGAGTCTCGATTCTTAAACCTCTACAAGAGTAGCAGAGTTGGCTCCTGCCTTGGCCCGTTCCCCCAGAAGAGGGTATCCAGCCTGGCGCTGCGGCAGGATTTAGGGGGCCTCTCTGCCCAATAAGCTCCAGGTGTACAGCCCCGCCAGCCCCGTCAGAACAGCCAGGGCCACAAACATCCAGGGAAGGCCAAAGCAAGCTTCCGCCAATCCCGTAAACACCAGCGGCAAACTGAGGGCAATGTTGGCGGCGTTGTTCTGGAGCCCAAAGATCTTGCCTCGCAGATGGTCAGGCGTTTCCTCTTGGATCAAGGTTTGCATCGGCACCGCCACCAAAGCCCCCCCACAGCCCAACAGGGCAATCCAGCCCAAGCTGGGCAGCAACCAGTGGGTCGTCCAGGAGAGGGCTGCCAGAGCCCCACAGAGCAGCAGGGATCCCAGGCCAATCCAGGCGCGGCGGCTCACCCGTCGGCCCGTATGGCCCACCCAAAAGGCGCCGATCCCCATGCCCAGGCCAGCAGCGGCCAACAACACCCCGAACTGATCCGGCTTCAGCTCTGCCATCACTTCGGCCATGCGCACCGCCAACACTGCCAGCGCCGCAAACAGCGAGTAGAGCACCACCACCTGCACCAAAGCAGCTCGGATCAGGGGCATCTGGCCGACATAGTGCAGGCCCAAGCGGAGATCTTCCCAGAGGTGAGGGACTTCCCAACGCCGGGGCTCTAGCTTCTCGTGGGGTTGCAGCAGCAATAGCAGGGATCCCGCCAAGAGGTAGGCTCCCCCCACCAACAGCTCCGGCCCCACTTCCCAGCCCGGCAACCAATGGCGTACCCAACGATCTGCCAGGGTTAACAGCGGCTCCCCCACGGCAAACCCGACGATCAGCGAAGCCATCATCGTGGTGGTGTACAGGGAGTTGGCCGCCAGCAGCTCTCGCTTCGGCAGGATCAGGGGCAAAGTCGCCTGCTCGGCAGGAGCAAAAAACTGGGTCAGAACCGAGACGGCAAAGCTCACCAGCAACAGCCCCGCAAACCCCAAGGGGATCCCCGGCCAAAGGTCGCGCCCGGCAGTGAGCCAGAGCAGCGGCGGCAACAGCAGCACTAGGATCCCACGCCCCAGGTTGGAGAGCACCAACACTCCTTTTTTTAGCCAGCGATCCACAAACACCCCCGCCAGGCTGCCCAATAGCATCGCCGGCAGCGTAAAAGCCAGCATGATGGCCGAAACCTGACCGCTGATGGAAGCCCCTTCGGGTTGAAATTCGCGGGCAACCAAGCCAATCAGCAGCACCAATAACACCTTGTCCGCCAACTGGGAACACGCCTGCCCCATCCACAGCAGCAGGAAATTGCGTCGGCGCAGCACGGCAAGAAAGTTTCTCAGGCCCGGCTCAGCCAGACCTTGATCTTCCTTCTCTGCTTTTTGCCCCTTTTCGGGATCCTCAGGAGGTGGCTCCGGCAGGGGATCCCCAGGAGAACACTCCGGCGAGCTGAGGGCGGGGCTTGCTGTCGGCTCAGGCAAGAGAGCTTCTGACTTCAGCCCCCAAGTTGGCGTTGACGCAGGTGGGGGATTCTGGAGAGGGGAACTGGGGTGGCAGATCCCTGCCCCTCCCTCCGGCCAGCCCCATCGTTGCTCCAAAGTCATCATGCTCCCCAGGTGACCTGCCCATTTCCCCGACGTCGGCCCCACAACAGAATGGGATCCCGTCAGCAAACAAAAGTGGAAATGGGGTGCCCCGATCTTATCTTGGCCCGCCTTCCAATCCACCAACCCAAATCTTGGGAATCGGCAGGCCTAGCTTCCTGCGGCAGACAAGGAGCGCAAGGGATCCGGGATCGACTCGCTTGGAGCCACAAAGCTGCCCTTCTCTACAAAGGTTAAGCGCAGGCTCAGCCAACGAATAAAATCCGCGTTGGTGGATACCACTGCCCCCAGGGGCTCCTTCAACTTGTCCCGCAGGGGCTTTAACTCTGGAGCTTCCATGAAGGCCGGCTGGGGCACCCAGAAGAAATCGACAGGGCAATGGCGCTCCTCGCAGTATCGACGACGCTCCTCCAACACCTCTTCCAGGGGCTCAGAACGCAAGAAGGACAGGCTGGCAACGACAAAATGATAGGTGGCCAGTTCGGCTGCAGACATAAGACTAAGATCGCTAGGTCGCTGTGAAACTATCAAGCTGTGAAACTATGCAAGAGTAAAGGCCAGAGTCGGGCGTCCACGGCTTCCGCTGCGAGCTCTGGCTCTATCCTTTAGAGATGGGCAGATTTGAGCAGGTGCGGGGCCGGATCGCGGGAGCTACACAGGGGCTGACAGTCTTCCAACTGCTGGAGAACGGGCAGCCGCGCCATCACTTCCTCAGGGGGCATGGAGTGTTCTGAAGCCTGCTTGAGGGTCGGCAGAGCCTGAGCTGCCCACTCCCAAGCCCAAGGAGCGGACTCAGGAGTTTCCTTCTGCTCCAACAGCTCTTGGCAGAGGGCGGTTGACCGCTCCAAGTCGCCGCTGCCCTGATAAGCCATAATCAGAGCCACACGAGCCAAAACGCATTCTTCCGGATTTGCCCTCGAGCCATTGCGCTCGCTCAGGCGGTGCTCCTGTCTCTCTTGGATGGAACAGCAGTAGCAGAACGACTCGAGAAGGTTGATCGCCTCCAGGTAGCGCTCCTGCTTGAGAGCAGTAATGCCGGCGCGGAGGGATCCATGAGGGTGAGACATGAGCCTAAGCACAAGAAAAAGATCTTAGACGGACTTGCACCCAAGGGTTACCCAGTTAGTGACCCGTCTTCTTATCCAAGGTTTCGTGTCTAAAACTACTATACACCCTCTGGACAAGTGGCCGCCGACTTACTCCTTCTCTTAAGCTTGTGGAAGGGGCGCTCAACCTTTACGGGCTAGGGTGTAGGTGCTGACATAGTGAGTCTCCCGGCGCAGCACCGCACAGCCTGCCTGCTGCAGGCGCACCCCCAGATCGTCGTGGATGTAGTCGCGGTAGTAGGGTTCGTGGAAGGTTTGCATAAAGGCTTCCATCGTCTCCTTCAGCTCTGGCGAATCCAGCAGTTGCACCGAGTCGCAGATGACCACCACGCCCCCTGGCTTCACCACCCGACTCATCTCGTTGATGACATTTTGTCTGGCCGGGCCAGGCAGCTCATGAAAGAGAAAAACGCTGATGACGGCGTCAAAGGTGGCATCGGCATAGGGCATGGCCTCGGCGTTGGCGCGGATAAGCTGGGGCAGTTCCCCCGGCAGCTCCTGCAAGAGTCGGTTGGCCTTGCGCAGATAGGCAGGAGAAAGATCCAGGCCATACAAAGCCGCTTTGGGCAGGGATCCCCGCAGTAGGCGCAGCATCCGCCCCGTGCCACAAGCTACATCGAGGATGTGGGGGCTGACCAAGGTGGGATCCAAGGCATCTTTGAGCAGGCGAATCACCCGACGGCGCATCGCGTCCGCTGTGCCCCCAAACAGCAGCTCCACCTGCAGGTCATAAAGCTCAGCCGAGCTGTCGCTCAGATAGCCGTTGGTTTGGTAATGGAAATTTTGCAGGTAGTATTTCGGATAGCCCTCGGTGGAGATGTCTTGAGAAAACTCTTGGTAACGCTTGCTGTGAACCCGCCGAGTAATTTGCGGCAAATCCAACCACACCTGTGGGTAATAGCGGGCAAAGTCCAGCCAGGGGTTGTCGAACAGGAGCGCGTGAGGGTAGTACCCTGCCTCAGCATCTTGCCAGTCCGCTTGCAGGAGTTGTTCATAACGGGCCCGCAACACCTGTAGCGTGTCAGCGCTCACCCGCACCTTGGCCCGCGGCGGCGGGGTTCTTCCGGAGGAGAAGCTTTGCAGATCCCTGAGCACCGAGAGCATCAGATCCGAAGCTTGGGTGGAGAGCGCTTTGTGGGCAAAGCCGAAGATGTTTTTGCCCCACTGAAAAGCGCGGTAGGCAGCTTCTCCGACTGGAGATGGGATCGGCAGCGACAGCTCAGGACTTAGTTGTAGGCTCATAACCCTGCAAGGTGCGAATGAAGAATGAAGGCTTAACGTTTGTTTACACTTAATTATAGCAAGGCGGCCACGCCGGGCCGGCAGCCGCTGGGCGCGGGGAAAACCTGGCGGAATTGGATCCCTGAGCACACTCCATCTGGCCAAGCAGGGGAGTACTCTAGTGGTGTCCTCAAAAGGATGTCCCCGATTGCCCTATGAGCTGGAGGAAGGGGCTGATCAGGTCGATTTGATAATGGGAAGAGGGAGCGCCTCAGCATGACAACCAAGACGGTGTTGGTCATTGACGATAGCATCATGATTCGCAAGATGGTGGCCAGCATCTTGGCCGATCAGTTCCAAGTGCTAGAGGCCAAGGACGGCTTGACAGGTTTGGAGGCGGCCAAAAAACATCACCCCGACCTGATCTTGCTGGATTTTGTCATGCCCAAGATGGATGGCTATGACACGTTGCAGGCTATTCGCCGCGAAGACAGTTTGAAAAATACCCCCATCATCATGATGTCGGGGATGAAGGAGCAGGTGACGGCCCGCATCCCTGAGCCTTTTGTCGACTTCGATTTTATCGAAAAGCCGTTTGAAGCGGAGACTCTTCTGGCTCAAATCCAAAAGGCCCTGCAGGTGACTCCTGCGGCGGCAGCGGAGCCGGGATCCGAAACCAACACCCAACTGATTCTGAACCGGCTCACCGCCATCGAGACGCTGCTGATTCAAGGTACGGAAAACTTGATCCAGCGGGAGGTGGTGGCGCGGCTTTCTGGGATCAACCAATGCCTGGCGCGTCAGGAATCCCGCAGCAGCAATCTGGAGGCCCAGATCAGCAAGCTCGCCGGCGAAGTGGAGCGACATGCCCAGGGTTTGGCCTTGATCGTCAAGGAGCTGCGACAGATCCGTAAACTTCTAGGAGGATCCTGATGTCTGAGAGGGTTTTTGAGCGAGCTTATCGACACCTAGATGCGGTGACGGCCCTCTTTGTGGCCGTGCTGCTGATTTCCAACATTGCCTCGACCAAGATCGTTCTTCTGGGGCCCTTTACCTTTGACGGGGGCACCATTCTCTTCCCCCTCAGCTATATCTTTGGCGACATCCTCACGGAGGTCTATGGCTATGCCCGCTCGCGACGGGTGATCTGGCTGGGATTTATCTCGGCGGCCCTCATGTCGGTAACGTTCATGATCGTGGGATCCCTGCCTGCGGCCCCCGACTGGCCCTATCAAGAAGCCTACGACCAGATTCTGGGCCTGACGCCCCGCATTGTCCTGGCCAGCTTAATCGCCTATTGGGGAGGCAGCTTTGCCAACGCCTACGTACTGGCCCGCATGAAGGTGTGGACGCGGGGACGGTGGCTGTGGACGCGCACCATCGGCTCTACCCTGGTGGGCCAAGCGGTGGATACTGGACTGTTTGTCACCTTGGCCTTCTGGGGGGTGTTCCCCGGCCTGGGCAGCTTAATACTCTCCAACTATGTGTTCAAGTGTGCCGTTGAGGCGGCGTTCACGCCCCTGACCTATGCCATTACCGGCTGGCTAAAGCAGCAAGAACAAGAAGACTACTTCGATGTGGCAACCGACTTTAACCCCTTCCGCCTCCAGCCTGTATCCAGGTGAGTCCATCAACTGCCCCAACGGATTTGGCTTTGAGAGGGATCCTATTTTGGTATAGTCAGAGCGTCATCCTATTTATCCTGCTGCCATCCGGTGTTACCGGGAGCTTTTATCCAAGACAAGACTTTTGTGAGGGATCCGAAAGATGATGCTCGTTTTCCAAATTGCTTTGTTGGTGTTGGTGCTTTACAGCTTGCTCTTGGTGGTGGCGGTGCCAGTGCTCTACAGCTCAGCCAGCGACTGGAGCCGGGCCAAGAATGTGATTTTGGTGGGATCCCTGCTCTGGGTGCTGATGGTGATCGGGGTGGGGGTGCTGAGTTTCCTCAAGTGAAGAAGCAGTAGAAGGGCAGGGGCATCTTGCCGTTACAATCGGCGCTGTGGGGGGCTGCACTGTGGGTATGGTGGCCCAAAGTTCTTGTTGAGATCTCTGCCAGAACTGCGTACTTGCGCACCCCGGTGAGCCCTAGGCTCTCTCGGTAGAGAGGATCCCATCCTCTACAATGGACGGCGAGGCGTCGGCCTTGCTTGCCATCGGTCAGGCTGTCTACAGGCCGCGCTAGTGAGCTTTGAAGGTGCTGAGGTGTTTCAACCAGCGGAGGTTTGGGTGTTGAGAGCAGTGATGAGAGCAGGGAAATGTTCGCAGGAACTTGGCCTTGCTCGGCGAGGAATGAGGCTGGCCTTGGCGGGCCTGTTGATGGGGAGCCTGGGATCCCTGATGGTGCCCCATTCTGCAGAGGCGCAGTCGGGTTTGGTGATCACCGGCAGTGAAGGGGTACCTGTCCTCAGCTATCGGCTCGATTTTGGCGGGGTTCGCAGTCGTTTGGATCGCTATCGCCTGACCATTCCCCCCCAGAATGTGGCGGTGGCAGAAGTGCAGATCAACGGGGACAGGAATTTCGATGGCCGCATCGATCCGGAAAGTGTCCGCCTGGAGGTAGAAGGCCGGCCTGTAGAGCTGGATCAAGTGTACTGGAACGAGGAGTTTCGCTCTCTAGAGGTGGTGGCCCGTCAACCCATTGCTGCCGGTCAGGAGATCCGTCTGGTGCTCTCCAACGTGCGCAACCCTTCATCTGCCGGTATCTATCGTGTGGAGGCGCGGGTACGGGGTACGGAACCCAACCCCCTCTTCCGGAATGTGGGCAACTGGCTGATTACCATTGAAGACCCAGAGCGGATTGGCTTCTGATCTATTGACCCGATGATCTGACCTACTGTTGATCTTTGCGGCGATCCTATAGGCACAGCCCTTTTGCGGGTCTGGGACAGCGACACCCAAGTTCCCGGCCAGTTGGGGTGGGATCCCTCTGCAAGTGTTTGTTCGCCGTGGTATGGGCTGCTGGAAAAAGCCGGAGTTCTGAGTTTTTCTAAGAATGGGGATTGTGCAAATCCGGCAAGTTTGGGTGGGGGAGTGTTTACCTTGTTGCTTGCTGACACTTGGTATCCCGATTGGTGGCAGGCTCTAATTTTGGGCATGGTGCAAGGGATCACCGAATTTCTGCCCATTAGCAGCACGGCCCATCTGCGGGTGTTTCCGGCTTTGGTGGGGTGGCCGGATGCGGGAGCTTCGTTTACGGCGGTGATCCAGTTGGGCAGTTTGGGGGCGGTGCTGATCTACTTTGCCTCTGACCTGCGCCAGTTGCTCCTGGGCTCCTGGAAAGCCTGGCGAGAACGAAATTTCCAGCAGGAGCCTTGGCGGCTGTCGGTCGGGATCCTGGTGGGAACAGTGCCAATTGTGGTTGCCGGCTGGGCCATCAAGGCCATTTGGGGATCCCCACCCCGCCAGTTGTGGGTGATCGCCACTGCAGCCATCGGCTTGGCTTTGTTGTTGGGCTGGGCAGAGCAAACGGGCAAACGCCAGCGAGACCTTCACAGCTTAGGCATTTGGGATGGGATCTGGGTGGGGCTGGCCCAAGCTTTGTCCCTGATCCCTGGGGTGTCGCGCTCCGGCTCGACGCTGACGGCAGGGCTGTTTCTCCATTTGCAGCGCTCGGCTGCCGCCCGTTACTCCTTCTTGCTGGGGATCCCGGCATTATTTTTGGCGGGGGTTGTGGAGTTTATCTCCGAGTTCGAGGCAGAGGCCCTGCTGCCGCAGGGGTTGGGGACGCTTTCGGCCTTCGTCTTTTCCTACTTGTCTATCGATTGGCTGATTCAGTTTTTGCAGCGCAGCAGCACCTGGCTGTTCATTGTTTATCGGATTGGCTTTGGCTTGTTTATTATCTTGGGTTTAGCGCTGGGGTTCCTAAGACCCTAATCAAGCTCAGTCAACTACAATCCACGGGGATCCCTGAGGTGGTCACTCCTTTCTGGCTGCTTTTCCCACTGAGAAGATTGGCAAAATGGGATCCCTGCCTGAGGAGGTGGAGGCTCAGATTCGGTCTTTATCGGTGGAGCGCTTGGAAGAGCTGGGTCTAGCCTTGCTGGAGTTCCAGTCGTTGATTGACCTCACCACCTGGCTTGATGGATTCAGCCATTAAAGGTTCTCCCCTTCAAAAAAGGGCTCCGTATCATACGCTGACGAATCTAAAGATTGAGCCCGTGTGTTGCAGCGCACTTGCACTTTGTTGAAGCAGATGTTAGTTTCTGCTTGAGCATCAGGCTGCAAATCCAGTCTTGCTCTTGTCGGGTGATGAACGGTAGATCCTCCTGAGAGAGTTCCTTCTAGGGATCCCTGCCCTAATTTTGTGTTACTTGTAGCTCCAATAGAAGGATTGCCGGATCCCTGTGGGGGTCACTTGTGCCACTTGAACTGCTAGAACCAAGGCGATTATGAACGGCCTCAGGATACTGCTTATGTTGATGCTCTCTTCTGTGTTGGTGTTGCTGTGTGGGTGCAGTGGCGGGAGAGGTTCTACCCCCAGTGCAGAAGAAGAGCCCAGTCCTGATCCCACTACTGGATTTGTGCCAGAAAATCCGGGTGAGGATCCCTCTCCAGATATGATCCCGGTCGATGAACTGGATCGGTTATTCCCCAATTTGCCACCGGATCCTGGAGAAGAAGGGAAGCAAACTTTGGAGGGGATTGATGCCGATGGAGATGGCGTGCGTGATGATGTGCAGCGCTGGATTTACCGCCGGTATCCCAATGATGAGCTGAAGCGGAAGGCCATGCTGCGATACGCCAAAGCTTTACAGGCAAGCATCGTGAATGTTGACAGGGATAGTCGAGACCAGGTGCGTGCAAGAGTGCTTGATGGTTTCCGAGCAATTCGATGTGCGCGGTTAGCATTTGGCGGGGCAAATGAATTCGACCTGATTGATGAAGTTGCTGAAGCAAGAAGGGAAGTGCAATTTCAAATGCTTAACACCCAGGAAAGAGTTATTGCAGATTTAACTGTTGATGCCAAGTTCTCTGGACAAGTCGTTGGCGCAGAAGAATCGACATGTACTGACCCAATTCGCTAGATTAGTGAGGATAAATGGATGTTCGGTCGAAATACTGTTCGTCTTGTTGTTTTATTGTGCTGTTGCCTGTCTGTACTGATTCTCAAGTCTTGCTCATTACCAAACAGACCAAATATTCACTCAGTTATTTCTCCCAATTTCAGCTTCAATACCGCTGCACTTGTCCTCAAGTCTAAAATTTACTATATTAACGGGTTAGCAACTGCAAGAGATGACGCAGAAAGAAATCGTGATAGGATCATTGCTGCCATTGGAGGAAACGAAGAGAATGTATTGAGCCGACTCAAAGACAACATTGGGTTCGAGCAAGACATCGCAAACTATCGGCTTGCTTACAACATGGCTTTGGGAGGAATAACTGCGTCTGGAAATGTAACTCAAGCAGCAGACAACCCAACCTTTCAAATCGTTGCATCCATTGCACTCAAGATTCGGGAAGCACTGCCAGAACTGTCAGACCCTCAAGCGTGGCAATATGCTCGTGTTCTTCTAAAAGCCCCAAATGCAAATGATATTCTAAGGCCACTATTGCAAAGGTTTAATGTCCAAGAAACTCTAATTAATCTTCTTGGTCAAACAATGCAGAAAAAAATGAATGGCCAGGCTATTCAGAGTGGTTCCGCAGAATCGGTGCATTTGAAGATGGGGTGATGCTGCTGAAAGGCACTCGGAGCTTTGATGCAGGGGTTGGAACCCGGAATGTGGGGGTTTTGAACAAAGTGAATGCCCAGGGCCAAGTCTCGACGTTTGTGGATGATCTCCCATTTGGGGCCTTCGGAAGAGGAACTGCAGAATACCTATCCAACCTCGTTCAGGTGGGCAATAGCGTCGTTTTCACCCGGTATAGCTTCCCGGTGATTATGGCTCGGCAAAGTCGGGATTGGCTGCGTTCCTGTTGTGGTCAGGAGTTGCTGCAGGTGGATGCCACAGGGCAAACCACTCAGGTGATGGATTTGAGTGCTTTTTTCCCGCCTGGGTTTTCGCTTATCTCGGATAACTCCGCAACCAAGCTCGTCGGGCAGGAGTATTATTTTCTGGCCAATAACCAAGGGAATCCGAGTATTCTCAAGGCCAATCCCAGTCAGGGGCTAGCGGTAGTGGTGGATGGGCGGGTGATACGAGAACAAAATGGTGGAGATTCTGTACCCATCCGGGATATTGACCTACAAGGAGCCAACTTAGTGGCTTTGTTGGGGCAGAGTCGTCTTTTGGAAGATGCAGAAGGGTCTTGGCGCAGTGGGTTGGCACGGGTGTCCCCTCAGGGATCCCTGAGTCCGATTTTCCGGATCCCGCAGGATTTTAGCTTGCAGCCGGAGAAGATAGTGGTGGAGGATGCGGGCTTTGGTTTGGTGGCCTGTCCAAGGCTTTCGAGTAACCAGCCAGAATTCTATTCCTGTGCCCTTTACCGGGTGACCCCTAGTGGAGGGTAGGAGCAAGCAGGAAGGCTTGGGCTATGACTTAGAGTATTTATTCACCCGCCTGCGACACGGTATGAACAACTTCCTCCTGTTGAAGAGCTTGCAGCGCCTGGGGCAAATGCTCCGCCAGGTGGGCCGGATCCACCCCTGTTAGACCGCGTTCTTGCGCCAGATGGACAGCCGCCTGAGCATGCCACCACACCCCCGCACAGGCGCAACTGAGCAGGGCGGGAGCGTCCAAAGGTTGACCGGCTTGAGCTCTTCTTCGCGCCACTAGGCCCCCGATCAAACCGGTCAAGACATCGCCGCTGCCACCGCGGGCCAAAGCCGGTGTGCTCTCCGGGTTCACCCAGCATTCCCCAGTGGGAGAGGCGATCACCGTCCGCGCCCCTTTCAAAACCACCACTGCTCCACTCTGGGCTGCCGCCCTTTGGGCTGCCTCGATGCGATCCCCAAGCGGGATCCCCGGAAAAAGCCGCCGAAATTCCCCCAGGTGGGGGGTGAGGATGGCCTGGATCCCGTTTTCTGGCAGGCGCTCTACCCCCATCTCCGCCAGAGCATTGAGGCCATCGGCATCGATAACCCAGGGGATCCCGGCCCAATCCCGCAGCAGGAGTTCCAGCAGCGGTAAGCGGGTTTCTCCCAAGCCCGGCCCCACGGCCACCGCCTGAAAGGGTTTCTCGGCAACCGGCGGCAGAGAAGGGATCCCTTCCCAGGCATGAACCAAAACCTCTGGCAAGGCGCTGTGGATCAGTCCTTTCAACTCCGCCGGCACCGCCATCGTCACCATACCCACCCCACTGGCGCGGGATCCCAGCCCCGCCAACACCGCTGCTCCAGCATAGGCCGCCGAGCCTGCCACCCCTAGCAGGGATCCCTGGCGGTATTTGTGGGTATCCAAAGGGGGATCCGCAGGAAAGTGCTGCCAAGGCCGCAGCAACAACCGGGGAACCTCATCCTCTGGGCAGGCCCAAGCGGGGATCCCGAACTCGATGCGGCGCAGCCGTCCCACCCAAGGCAGAGCTGCTTCCTGCCACAACCCCCGTTTCCAAAGGCCAAGGGTATAGGTATGGCTGGCGCGAATGCAGCAGCCCCAGACTTCCCCGGTTTGGTCGTTGAGGCCAGAGGGCAGGTCCAGGCTGAGGATGGGAATGCCGCTGCCGTTGGCCCACCCCACCGCCCCCGCCCAAGGCTCCCCCAAGGGTCGGTTCAAACCGATCCCAAACAGGGCATCGATGAGCAAATCGCAATCGGCCAGCTCCTCAAGCTGCCCCACAAACTCCGCCCCCAGCGCCTTGAGATAGCGGGCGTGGTCTGCCGTTAGGGGCTTGAGTTCTGGCTTGCCCAACCACACCTTCACCGACTTTTGGGCCAGCCATAGCTCCCGCCCGACCACCAACCCATCGCCACCGTTGTGCCCTGTCCCACAGAGGATGCCAATGCGCTGGGCTTGCGGAAAATCCCTCTGCAGCTGGGCAAAAACGGCCAGCCCCACCTTCTCCATCAGAGCGGCAACGGGCATGCCGGCAGAGAAGATCTGCCCCTCAAGGCGCTGCATCTGCGCGGAACTGACCAGGCTGATGGCCGGATCGAACTGGCAACGAGAACCCATATCGCTACGCAACGCTGTTGCAACCGGCGGCATTGCTGAGGGGAGATGGCTCATGGCTAAGTTGCGCTAATCGAGCTTAGCTCTATCACATTCCCATCCGGATCCCGGACGAACACTGCCGCTCGCCCGGAAGCGCTCGGTTGCACCTCATACCCTTCCTGCCGCAGGCGAGCCTTCACCGCTTCCAAGTCATCTACCCCCAGCGCCACATGGGGATTACGCCCCCACTTTGAGGATCCCGTTCCGCTTCGCTGCCGTGGATCCATCGGCTCCTCGGCCACGATTAAATGAATTTGGGAGGAACCCACTTGATACCAAGCGCCGGGAAAGTCAAACGGCAACCGTTCCACCTTGGGGATCCCAAGCACCGTTCCGTAAAAATGTTCGGCTCTGGCCAGATCGCTCACCCAAAGGGCGGTGTGCAGGTGATGATAGGTTGGCTTTTGGGGGGCAGTCATTGTCTTGTTGGGAAATCTTGACCGTGGGGCTTTGCAAGGCCGACGCGAACATCAATATTTTCTCCGAACGGCAAGCCAAACCCGTAAGCTAAGGTGGAGCTAGCGCACCCGCGACAACCGTATCTTTGTTTTCGCACAGGGGTTGGCCCATGGGATCCCGCACCAAGTTTTTCGGCACGGTCTTGGCCATGCTGGCCGTGAACAGCATCTACATGCAGTTGCAGCAGCTTTCCCTGAGGCTGGAGGAAAGGGATCCCGCTCCCTCTGAGCAGTCTTCTCCAGAGCCTCAAAGCAGCAAGGGCTCCGTCCCGCCAACGCGAACGGAACGGCTGGATCCCTGGCGCCGTGTTGCCCAAGTCTTGCAGGGTCTGTGGCCCGGCGATGCGAGCTTGAAAGGACTCCGTTCCGCCAACGCGAACGGGATCCTGTCGCCAGAGTCCACGTCCCCCCTGGAGCCTTGAGTGCCAAGCTGAGAGGGGATATAACGCTTTGCAAAGGGGATCAAACCCCGTACCATAGAGGAGCAGCTTTCTCCGTTTCTCTGTTTTCAATCCCCAGGACTCACCATGGTGCAGCCGTCAGCGACCTCTGGGCAAAAGCCGATTGTCATCGCCCCTTCCATCCTTTCAGCCGATTTCAGCCGGTTGGGGGAGGAAGTACGGGCAGTGGATGAGGCGGGGGCCGACTGGATCCATGTGGATGTGATGGATGGCCGCTTTGTGCCCAACATCACCATCGGCCCGTTGGTGGTGGAAGCCCTGCGCCCGGTGACGGCCAAGCCCCTGGACGTCCACCTGATGATTGTAGAGCCGGAGAACTATGTGGCGGATTTTGCCAAAGCAGGGGCCGACATTATTTCCGTGCACGCAGAGTCCAGCTCCACCATTCACCTGCACCGCACCCTCAGCCAAATCAAGGATCTGGGCAAGCAAGCGGGCGTGGTGCTCAATCCGGCCAGCCCCCTGGAGCTGATCCAATACGTGCTGGAGCTGGTGGATCTGGTGCTGATCATGAGCGTCAACCCCGGCTTTGGCGGCCAGAGCTTTATTCCAGCAGTGGTGCCCAAAATTCGCCAGTTACGGGCCATGTGTGATGAGCGCGGCCTGGATCCCTGGATCGAGGTGGATGGCGGCATCAAAGCCAGCAACGCTTGGCAGGTGATTGAAGCAGGAGCCAACGCCATTGTGGCCGGCTCGGCAGTGTTCAAAGCCAAAGACTATGCAGAAGCCATTCGCAGCATTCGCAACAGCCGCCGTCCCGAGCTGGTGACAGTTTAAGGTGACAGTTCATTTTGAAGGAAACTGCTCCCTTACTGAAATCCGGCTTGACCCCAGCGCTGCGCTGAGCCAACTCCTCACGTGCCTTTAGCGCAAAGCAGCAGCCCCTTTCTGGGCAGCGTAAGGCCCCGTCCCGCTGTTGACGGCAGTTGTGCCCAGGCAATGGGGAGGCACATCGACGGAGGGGGGGATGATCGGCTGGGGCAAAGTGGGGCTGAAAAAAGTCTGACAAAAAGGCACGTGGTTGCGCCGAATATCGGCAAGGTAGGGGGGAGGAATGGTGCCCAGATAGGCGCCCAGCACCTGCTGCTCGGGATCCTCTGGCAACACTTGGTAATACAACATCAGGCGATTATCGGGAAACCAGGCGCGGATCACCCTTTGCAGGGCCTTCAAGTTGAAGCCCGGCTCTTCAGGGTTGCGAATCAGGTGCATTCCCGCCAGGCGCCCGCCGACAAAATAGGCTTGCACATAAAACCCACGGGCATAGATGGGGGGCTCCAAGGAGTTCTGAGATGAAGGGGAATCGGGCAGGTAAAGGGCTTCACCCCCAGGACGCAGTTGCCAGCGGCTCCAGCGGGGATCCTCCCGGTCGCTGGAAATGGTCTCCCAATTGTTGGCGCGGGCGTAGCTCAAGAAGCGCTCCTCGACCATGCCCAGATAGAGCATTTCCATTTGCAAGGGCAGCCGGGCCCGGGTTTGCAACAGGGGCAGAGTGCGCACTTCTCCCTGCTTGAGCACCAAGGTCTCCCCCCGCGCCGAGCAAGGGACACCTATGAGCATAGCCATCAGCAACCCTGTTCCAATTGCCCGTCCAATCTGGCTGAGGCCGCGCCTTGCGAACAGCTCTAGCCGGAGAGGTAAAAACTGCGCCACTGGCTGCGGCTGTGGCCCATTGCCCCTCAAAACCGTCGAAGCAGGAATGTAGGATGAGATCAGCACAGCAAAAAAGCAGGGTAGTAAGTAACCGATCCTAACCCAAAGAGACAAGGTTCTTCGAGAATCTTAATCTGGTCTCTGAGGAAAGTTGCTTGCCAGTCTGCCCTGCCGATGGTTTGGGTAGCGAATGCGCATTACCCTCGAGAATGGCATTCCCGCTGCAGCAGCTTCCGACCGGACAGAATGGCCGGGATTGATCGTCATTGCCGGCCCCACGGCCACCGGGAAATCTCGACAGGCACTGCTTTTGGCCCAACGGCTGGGATCCCCGTTGTTGAATGCAGACTCTCGCCAGGTCTACCGCGAGTTCGACATCGGCACAGCCAAGCCTACCCCCGCCGAGCAGGCCCTTTGGCCCCACGAGTTGATCGACATTGTTGATCCCTGCCACACCTACACGGTGGCCGAGTTTCAGCAGGCGGCCCAAGCCCGCATCGCCGAGGCCCATCGGCAGGGACAGACTCCCATCTTGGTGGGGGGCACCGGTCTCTACATCCAATCGGTAACCTCCGGCCTGGGGATCCCTGCTGTACCCCCGCAGCCCCAACTGAGAAGACAACTGGAAACTTGGCCCCCTGAGATCCGCTACGCCTGGCTGCAGCAGTTGGATCCCGTTGCCGCCCAGCACATTCATCCCCATGACGCAGTGCGCACGCTGCGTGCTTTGGAGATCGTTTACACCACCGGGAAGCCGGCTTCCAGCCTACGGCAGGCCCATCCCCCCCACTACCCCATCTTGATCTTGGGTCTGAGCTGCCCAATGCCCCGTTTGGAACAACGCATTGCCCGGCGCACGGCAGAGATGATGGAGCGGGGGTGGATCGAGGAGGTGAAAACCCTGCGGGAGCGCTACGGGCCAGACTTACCCCTCTTGCAGACCTTGGGCTATGCGGAGATCGGCGCTTATCTGGAGGGGCGGATCCCGGAAGCCGAGCTGCAGCCCCTGATTGTGCGGCGCACCCGCCAATTTGCCAAGCGGCAGATGACCTGGTTCCGGGCCCTGCCAGGGATCCAGTGGCTGGACTGCGAAGCTGAGGATTTGCCGGAGCAGATCTGGAAGCAGGTCAAGGCTTGGATGGCAGCTCCGACCACTGTTGAAACCAGTCCCGCCGCCGCTGAGCATCGGCTTTTCGATCCGTAAGGATCTCCAACACCCGCACCCCTTGGGCAGGCAAGGGATCCAGAGCTTCGGCCAGCTCCTGCCAGCTTTCCACTCGGCGATGGGGAATGTGGTGGGCCTGACAGAGCAGGGCAAAATCCACCGCCTGGGGCGTGGCGAAATAGGGCTCGAAGGGTGGGCCCACCTCAGCGATGGGCAGCAGCTCAAAAATCCCACCCCCCTGGTTGTTGATGAGGAGAATGGTCAGGGATCCCTGCAGGTGAGGGCCAAGCCGCAGGCCGCCGCAGTCGTGCAAAAAGGCCAGATCCCCGGTCAGCAGCACCGTTGGGCGTTTGTGAGAGCCGTGGGCCACCCCAAGGGCGGTAGAGAGAATGCCATCGATGCCGTTGGTGCCGCGATTGAAGTAGGGACGGATGCGGCGGTCGTTGGGGGGCCAAAACCACTCCACATCCCGCACCGGCGTGCTGTTGGCAATAAACAGCGGAGTCTCTGGGGGCAAGTGGTGGGCCAGCCACCAGGCAACCTTGCCTTCAAACCACTCCGATAGGTCAGTCATGGCCTGGTCTAGGGCAGCACGGATTTGCGCTTCCGCTGTCAGCCAGCCCTGCAGAAAAGTTGTTCGCTTGGCCGGCGCTTCCGGGATCCCGGAGACCCACTCTTCCACGGCAAAAGGCAAATGGGTGGTGGGGTTGTGCAGGGGATCCCCATTGTCGGGACGGGGATCCAACCGCCAAACGCGGGGAGCAACCTTGGCCAGGGTTTGCCGCAGCGCTTTGCTGGTGGGCAGGGATCCCAGTTGGATGACTTGCTCCGGCCAAAGCTGGGGCCGATCCCGCTGCAGGATGAGATCGTAGGTGGTGATGAGATAGGGGTTGAGGGAAGCGTAGTTGCGCAGGGGAGAGAGCCCCTCGGCCAGAACCGGCCACCCCAAAGCCGTCGCCAAATGGGCCACTGCCTCCACATAACGCTGGGGATCCGCCGGTTGAGCCGGCCCCGCCAAGATCACCCCCCGCTCACAGCCGCGCCACTCCTGCCAAAAAGAAGCTGTCTCCGTCTGCAGAGGGCTCCGCACCGCCTGCAAGGAAGAGCCGGTGCATGGAGGAGCAACCCCACGAAAAAAGGTCTTCTCGAACTCCGGATCTTCCTGTAGATGGAGCAGCGGCGCAGTGCTGCCATCGGCAATGGGAGCCAAGGGATCCCGGAAGGGCACATTCAAATGCACAGGGCCGGGGAAGGGGTAAAGGGTGCGCTCCCAGGCGTGCACTAGGGTTTGGCGCAGGTAGGCCAGGGCTTCTGGATCCGCGCTGGGCAGGGCCAACTCCGCCTGCCAGTTGGGGTAATGGCCGTAGAGCTTCACTTGGTCAATTGCTTGGCCGGCGCGGCAGTGGCGCATCTCCGGGGGCCGATCCGCCGTCAAAACCAAAAGCGGCCAGCCACTTTCTGCCGCCTCGATGAGAGCTGGGAAAAAGTGAGCGCCAGCGCTGCCGGAAGTACACACCAGGGGAATGGGCCGCCGGGTTTGCTGGGCCAATCCCAGCGCAAAAAAGGCTGCCGACCGCTCATCCAGCACCGGGATCGCCTCGATGTCGGGGTGCTGGGCCAGGGCGTAGGTCAGGGGGGCTGAGCGGGATCCCGGACACACCACCGCCAAACGGCAACCCAGCCGACTCAAGGTTTCGGCCAACAGGGATCCCCAGAGGGTGTTGAGGTTGCGCCAGTCCAGCCGCCTCGGCAGGACAAAGTTTTCACCGGTCACAGCGGAGACAAGGTGTTGAGATCGAATCGGGATCCCGGCGGCAAAAAGTGAATGCGGGCATTGTGCAGCCGAAAATACTCATCCGCCGCCGCCTCCTGAACGGTCGAGTACAGTTGCGTCCCGTCCACAATCGTCACCGTCCCCAAGCCGATCACCTCCATCACATCGTTGGCCTGGATCACCACCGCCGTATTCTCGTCAATGCCGATGCCCAGACATTGGGGGTAGTGGGCCACCGCCGTAACCAGCCGCACCAGGCGATTGCGCTGATGGAAATGTTGATCGATGATGACGCGAGGCAAAAGGCCCAGGCCTGTCTTCACCGTTACAATTGCCGGTGTGGGCGGTTCTCCGCTGTAGCCGCGGGAGATCATCTGCTGCCCCAACGCAGAAGCTCCGGCGCTGGTTCCGGCAATTACCGTCTGCCCCCGCTGCCACTGCTGTCGAATGGCCTCCATCAGCTCGCTGTGGGCCAGCACCTCCGCCAGCCGCTCCTGATCCCCACCCGTAAAGTAGATGCCGGTGGAGAAGCGAATTTTCTCAACATTATCGGGATCCCTTGCCTCCATCGGGCTGCGGATATCCAGAACTTGGAGGCTGGCTGCCCCCATCTGCTGAAAAATGTTGGCGTAGATCTCCCCCAGCACCGCCGGGATCCCAGAAGCCGCGGGCACGATGGTGATGTGGGCAGACTTTCCCCCCGCTCGGCGGAAGAATTCCCAAAGGATGTGGCGCTCATTTTCCTTGTCCTCTGCTCCCCCGACGGCGATGATGTCGGAACGGGCGGTGATGGGATCCTTCACAGTAGGGCGGCTTAGGGGTTGGGCGTCGTTTGTCGGCGTGGAAGGAACTCCATTCCACTCCAGCTCACGGTGGGCGGCAGAAACATCAGGCAAATGGGGCATGGAGCGCGAGGAAGATTAAAATGGGCACATTTCACTTTCACTATGCTACGGCTTGGGATTCGGTTTGGCGCAGCTCAATTCCAGATTTCACGGAAGAGTCAGGGGTTGGTTAGGGGTCTCGAAAGGGGGAATAATGTTCATAAGAACACCCCTCGTCTCGTCCTTCGGTTCACCCAGCAGGAGCATCCATGGCCAGAAAACCTGACGGATATCTTGTCCACATCATGCTGGAAGGTGGACAAACCATGCAGGTACGGGTCAAAGAAGCCAGAGAATACACCGAGCTGATCAACAACCTCATGGTGGGCGGCGAAGAGTTCATCACCTTGCCCAAGCAAATGGACAATGAGTACATGATCGTGCGTCCTCAACGGGTGTCCGGCGTGTCGGTGGAGGCGATCTACGCTTCCAGCGTTGGCATCGACCTATAGAGCCTATAGAGCAGACCAAGGTCAGGGATCCCTTGAGTATCGCCGGGCTGACAACGCAAAGCCCCCACCACTAGGGGCAGGGGCTGCCAGAGGACTAGACCCCGCAGGATTTAGAACCTCAGTACCGACAGGTTAGCTTTGCGGGGGCAGGATCACCTTGTCGATGACGTGGATCACGCCGTTGGAAGCTTCAATGTCGGCTGTTACCACATTGGCATCGTTGACCTTGACACCATCAGCCAAAGAGATTTCCACAGGGGATCCCTCGACCGTAACCACTTCCCCAGCTTCCAAAGAGGTAGAGAGAACTTTGCCGGGCACTGCATGGTAAGTGAGAAATCGAAAAAAGTCCCCGAAAAAGATGTTTCTACTGCCCCAAGATGCTTTCTTACAAAGGCTGCGGGGGTATCTTCCACTAAGGTTAGATTTGCAACAATCATCGCAGGGTGGTGGTGAGCAATCCAAAACAGGCTGAAAAAGGATCCCTTGAGGCTGAGGGATCAGTTACGTTTGTCTGCATCTATAGTCATTCTGATTCAAACTAAAACGCTGCACCCACACCTGAAGCGTTGAATGCGCGGGGCTGGAAGACTTTTCTTGGTAGCTCAGGCGTCTCACTCTAACCTGAAACGACTGTACTGTTTTGTTTGCTCGAGCTGTCTATCCAGCGGCAGCACAAAAAATAACACCCTCACGGTGCCGAGCAAAGGGATAAATAAGTTAACGAGCTCGTAATAATCCTGGCAGTTGTGCTTACTCTTCTTCCGGCTCGAAGTCTTCGTCGTAGTCGTCCCCGATCAAATCGTCGATATCGTCGATGTCTTCTTCCAAAATCATCTCAGGGACCTCAATGGGCTGCTCGATCAACCGGCCCTCTTTGCGCAACCAGTCAAGAATGGAGAGGCTGCTAGGAGAGGGCACCACCGTTGGCGGCTGATCGCGGGGCTCTTCGCGCAGAGAGGGATTGTGGTAGTACATGCCGTACGGAAAAAGGGCAGTTATCGACGAGGAATGAACTCGGCTTGGATTGATCTCCTCTCAACCGAGGGACGCGGGCTTTCCATCGATATATCCCTCAGTTTAGCCTATGCCTGCCACTCCTGCAAAAAGCGGTGCAGCACCCGCTCCAGTTCAACAGCCCGCGCTGCCTTGAACAGCAGCCGATCCCCGGCTTGCACGTGATGGAGCAAGATTTCCAGCAGTTCGGATACCTCCTCGCAGCGTTCTGTCTGGGCTGCCGGTTTTTGGTCGAGCAGCGGTTGCATTTCTCCTTCGGGATCCAAGAGCAAGATCCGATCCAGCCCCAGAGGGGCAGCCGCCCGACCCACCTCCGCATAGAGCTGAGGCGCATGCTCTCCCAATTCCCGCATCGGGCCGAGAATGGCCCAGCGCCGTTTTCCCGGGGTTTGGGCCAGCAGGTGTAGAGCCGCGATCATCGCTTCCGGCGAGGCGTTGTAGGTTTCGTCCCAGATTTCCACATCTCCTGCCAGCTTGAGATGGCGGTTGCGCCCCTCCAGAGGGGTAGGCAAAGCAATGGGTTCTCGGAGCCGCTCCCAATCCAGCCCCAAGCTGCACAGAGCAGCCAGCACTCCCATCCAGTTGAGGGCATGGTGTCTTCCCGGCAAGGGCACCGGCAGCGTTAGGCCCTCCACAGTTACCGTTTGGGCTTGGGGATCCCATTCTCCCCGTAAGTCCCCCCGATCCAGACCATAGGTAAGGGTTTGTCCCGACCACAGGCTGGCGGCGGTAGACAACAGCAAGGGATCTTCTCCATTCAGCAGAGCCACCCCCTGCCCTAGCTCCTGCAGCAGCTCGCACTTGGCAGCAGCAATGGCCGCGCGGGATCCCAGTCTGCCGATGTGGGCGGTGCCAATATGGGTGATCAAGGCGTGGGTGGGCTGAGCCATCTGAGCCAGGCGGCGAATTTCTCCGGGGCCTCGCATGGCCATTTCCAGAACCACAAACTGATGCTCCGGTCGCATCTGGAGCAGGGTTTGAGCAACCCCGATGTCGTTGTTGTGGTTGGCCTCACTTTTGAGAACTGTGCCGTAGCGGGATAGGGCAGCCGCCAGCATTTCCTTGGTGGTGGTTTTGCCTGCTGAGCCCGTGATGGCTACTACGGAGGGGGGAAACTGCTCCCGCCAGCCTCTGGCAATGCGCTGGTAGGCAGCTAGGGTATCTGAGACTTGAAAATGGGGCCCAGCCACCGGACGCTGGCTGATGACGGCAACGGCCCCCCTTGCCAAAGCTTGTGGAATAAAGTTGTGTCCATCAAACCGTTCCCCCCGCAGCGCCACAAAGACTGACCCCGGCTGCAATTGGCGGCTGTCGGTGCAAATGGCTTGGACGGGAAGACCCAACAAATGGGGATCCCCCTGCAGGGGAGTTTGCAGCAGGTCAGCCACAGTTCGTAAGGTCAGCATCGGGCAGAAACTCCAATTCGCCTACAGCCTCTTCGTCTATGGTCATTTCAGACCCGATTGAGACATTTCCCAAGCGCTCCCCCTCACCCCCAGCCCCTCTCCCAGGGGGAGTCAGCCCTCACCCCCAGCCCCTCTCCCAGGGGGAGAGGGGAGTTGGGGATAGCTGTACAGCTTTTTTCAGCGTTGTTTACCACAGCCAGTGTCAATCAATCTCTTGCGTGGGAAGGCTCCCGCTTGGCTACGGAACTCCCATGAAGTCGGAAAAAGCTGTAAACCCAGTTCCTGGGCAACGCCAATACACGACTGGGTATAGGAAGTTGTCAGCTGGGTTGCAGCGTTTCGATCCCAGTCGGGAGGGCGATGATTGCCTCTTTGGCCATGCCGATGAACAGGCCATGTTCCACAACCCCCACCGTCCCTTTGAGTTGATCGGCGATCTTGGCAGGATCCGCCATGGGGCCGAATTGGCAGTCGAGGATGTAGTGCTGCTCGTCCGTCAAGTAGGGATCCCCGTTGGCATTCCGCCGTAAGGTGGCTGTGCACCCCAGAGCCTCTACCCGCGCCAAGGTGGTTTTCCAGCCAAAGCGCACCACCTCTACCGGCACCGGGAAGCGAATGCCCAACTGCGCGACTTTTTTAGAGGCATCGGCAACGATGATCAGCTCGGCGGCGCTGGCCTCCACCAACTTTTCCCGCAACAGGGCCCCTCCTGCCCCTTTGATCAGGTTGAGGGATCCCACTTCAATCTCGTCGGCCCCATCGATGGCCAGATCCAGGCGCGGCTGCTCTTCTAGGGTAGCCAGCGGGATCCCCAGGGAGCGGGCCTGTTCAGCCGTGCGCTCGGAGGTGGGCACACCGAGGATCTGCAGACCCTCGCTTTGCATCCGCTCTGCTAGGGCGCTGACAGCAAAGGCGGCTGTGGATCCCGTGCCCAGCCCCACCACCATTCCCGACTGCACCTTTTGAACTGCAGCCCGGGCTGCCGCCTGTTTCAGCTCATCTAAAGACTCGGTCCCGCTGCCGCCAAGGGTAGTCATTCCCAGCTCCTCTCCCGTGGATGAAGATCCTACCAAAGTGCTTTGCACCGCTACCGCCCGCTCCAGCTAAAACCCTCCGGCGCTGCCACCACTTGGCCAAAGAGATCATAGGGCTCAGCGCGGGTGATCTGCACCGGCACCAGGGATCCCAGAGAGCCCTCCCCACGCACGTACACCACCCCGTCCACTTCGGGGGCAAAGCGAGGGGAGCGGCCAATCCACTCGCCGGTTCTGGGGTTTTCCTGCTCCAAAAGTACAGGTACCACTCGGCCCACCTGCTCGCGGTTGCGGCGGAAGGCAATGCCTTGCTGCAGTTGCATTAGACGGGCGCGGCGCTCTTGTTTGACAGCCTCTGGAACCTGATGGGGGAGGTGGTAGGCAGGGGTGCCCTCTTCGGGAGAAAAGGTAAACACCCCCACATGGTCAAACTGATGGCGCTGGACAAAGTCTAGTAGATGCTGGAAGTGCTCCTCCGTCTCCCCAGGAAAGCCGACGATAAAGCTGGTGCGCAGCACGGCATTGGGCAACGCCTGGCGCAGCCGCTCGATCACCCGGTCGTTGACCTGCCCTTGCCAGGGGCGATTCATGGCCTTGAGGATCTGCGGATGGCTGTGCTGTAGGGGCAAATCCAGGTAAGGCAAGAAATTGGGAGTTTCTTGGATGGCCTCCACCACGGCGGGGGTGATGCCCGTGGGGTAGGCGTAGAGCATGCGGATCCAGGGAATGGGGATCTGGCCCAGGGCGCGGATAAGCTCAGCCAAGCGCGGCTCCCCGTAGAGGTCGATCCCGTAGTGGGTGGTGATCTGGGAAATCAAAATCAGCTCCCGCACTCCTTCCTCGGCCAGCTGTTCTGCTTCCCGGAGGATGGACTCGATGGAGCGAGAGCGTTGGTCGCCCCGCAAGTGGGGGATGATGCAGAAAGAGCAGCGGTAGTTACAGCCCTCAGCTACCCGCAGGTAGGCCACAGGCGCATGGGTGGTGCGATAGCGAGGTACGGTCTCGTCGGCAATGTAATCCAAGCTGGAAGTAACGGCATTGACCCGCTCTCCCCGCTCCGCCCGCTCGATGATTTGGACGATCTGGTGGTAGTCGCCGGTACCCACGATAGCCACCGCCTCCGGGATCTCCTGCAGTAGCTCCTCCTGGAAGTGCTGCGCCAGGCAGCCGGCAATAACGATTTTCTTGCCCTGTACTGCCAACTCCATCAGGGTGCTGACCGACTCCCGCCGCGCTGCTTCAATGAAGCTACAGGTATTGACGATCACATAGTCAGCACTCTCTTCGTCCCCATCCACCCGGTAGCCCGCTTGGGCCAGCAGGCCCAGCATGTGCTCGGTGTCCACCCGGTTTTTCTCGCAGCCCAGGTGTAAAACGGCAACCGACGCCTTTGTACGCTGCACCGCTGTTCGCGTAAGCGGGACGGAGTCCTTAACGGATGGGAAACTGGAGACGGTCGCTTCTAACCCATTCATGGACTGAGCATCAAAAAGGGGGCAGCTTGCCAGAGGCTTATCTATTCTAGTTGAGGGCCGCATCAGCGTTGCGGAGCAATAGAGCCGTAGCCACGGCCAACGCGGTGGCCGCCCAGCTGTAGGGATCCCCGCGAGCCGCCGTCGGAAACAGAGGCGCTTGTCCATAGCCCCGCAGGCGCAAAGCCTGATAAACCCTCTGCGAGCGCTCGTAGCTGCGAACCAACAGGGTACCCACCGAAGCGGCCAGAAAGGGCAGATCTTGTCTTAGAGACGGCCCAGGACGCCACAGGGATCCCCGCGGTCGCCAACCCCTCAGCCAGGCTGCCCGTTGCATCTGCTGCCACTGAGCGGCCACCTCCTGCAAATAGCGCTGGGTGAGCCAGGCCAGTTCCAGCAGGAGGTCTGGGATCCCCAGGGCCCGCAAAGCTGCCAACAGTTCCGATGTGGGGGTGGTCTCCAGCAGCAGCATTGTGAGGGCAAATAGGGCCAGCCCTCTCCCCCCAATGCGAAGCGCCATCTGCAGCCCCTCCCAACGCAGAGCCAGGGATCCCCAGCGCCACAGGATGGTTTCCCCCGCCCAGAAGGGTAGGATCCCCATCAACCCTGCCACCAACAGCCCTGGGGCTGCCAGCCGCCTCAGCCCGAGGCTCCAAGGCAATCCCGACAGGCTCCACAGTCCAGCCACCAGCGCCCAGATGAGCGGCAAGAGGGCCAGGCACCTCACCGAGGCGAAAGCCGCCATCAGCGCCATCAGGCCCAGCACCTTGGGCAGAGGTTGCCACCGGTGCACCCAGGAAAGGGGTTTGGAGGGGTGAGGATGGGATTGTTGACCGCGCCAGCAGCAAGGGATCCCTGAGCCGGCTTCATCTCTTGCCATACTCTCCCAGCAGCGCCGGTTGTACCCGCTGCAAAAACAGCACCACCCAACTGGCGAACAACCCCTCCACCACCATCAGGGGGATGTGGGCCACCACCAAGCTCCCAAGAGCCAGACGACCGGCTTCTGTGGAGAGGATCCCGCTGCCAGCGTCAACCACAGCAGCCATGACCACCCCGTAAAACAACAGCACTGCTAGACCCACCCCAACCGCTCCCGCCAAGAAGGCAGACACTCCGGCCCCCATCACCCGACGGCCTGCCCGAAAAATCCCACCGGCCAGGAGCGCCGGGATCCCCATAATGGCGGCGTTGATGCCCAATGTGGTCAGGCCCCCATGGCCAAAGGCCACCGCCTGAAAAAACAAGCCCACTACAATCGCCGGATAGGCCAAAGCCCCCAACATCAGACCCATCAACCCGTTCAGCACCAGATGCAGGCTGGCCGGGGGAAAGGGCAGGTGAATCGAAGAGGCCACAAAAAAGACAGCCGTGAGCAAAGCCGCTTTGGGCAACTGGTCGCGACAGCGTTGCGTAGCAATATGGCGGGGATCCCGTTCCCACCAAGGACATTGCTCGGCAACGCCGGCGCGACGGAGAAGCCGCAAGCTGTAGCTGGTGATCAGGGCGGTGATGCCATAACCCCCTAGCCAAAGCGGTGCCGGCAAAATGCCATCGCTGATGTGCATGGTCAGTCCTACTCCAGAGCAGAGGAGCCAGCCTGGGAGCCTGAGATTCCTGACCCTGGAGATCCCGAAACCGGTGGGCTCTCCACCGCTGCGTAACCAGATTGACGGGGCCTGGAGAAGAACAGAGCTGTGCCCAGACAGCCCCAAATGACACAGGCGGCCATAACCCCCCGCTGCAAAGGCCCAAAGGGTGGGGAAGCGCTGGGGATCCCTTCTGTCTGAGGGAACTCCTCGCCCACCGGCACGTTGACCAACACCCCATGCCCCGCCTGGCGAATCCGCACCTGCCAGAGGCCCGTCAGGTTGGGATCCGGCTGCAGCAGAAATCGTCCCCGCGCATCCGTCTGTCCCTCTTGCCAAGGGGTAGTGGGATCCGTTGGCGCAAACACCGTTACCTGCGCAGAACGCATCGGTTCGCCAGAATCGTAGCGGGCCTGGATCTCAAAAGCGGGAACTGCCCGCCAAGAGGCCTCCACCCCGTGGCCCCAAGCGGGAGCAGACAGGAGCAGGCCGAAAGCCAGCAAGCTCAACCGTGCTCCGCATCGCTGACGCGACGCCGCAATCAGGCTCAGTCGGCAGGAAGGGATCCAAAGTTTTGGCCAGACTCGGTTCATTGGTTAGCTGAGGACAGACGACAATCTCTACGCTCTGCAGGCGACCGGTCTTAGAAAAGCCAAGACTTCAGGGCGAAGACTCTGTCTGGGCAGGGCCAGAGGCAGCGCGGCAGTGGCCTTCCCCCACATGGCCCAAGTGGTGCAGGATCTCCAATACGGCCTTAGCCGCAGGGGATCCCTCCTGCAGATCCCCCCAGTCCACTTCCAGAAGGTCGGATCCCCCCCCAGTGCTCCGCGCCGCTGACGCGGCCAGCCGCTGCTCCAGGGAGACAGGATCCAACTTCACCAAAGGGGCAAACCCCAGAGCTGCTTGATTGAGGCTGTCGTTGGGGGGCAAGCTTCCATCTCCAAACAGGTGGTCGAAATGGAAGGTGACCTCCAGATCTGCCACCTGGCCGACGCGCACAAAGCCTTTGCGCTCCTCCCCCACATACTCTCCGCAGGTGAAGGCCACCTCAGGGCTGAACTTGAGCACAAACGGCATCTCCCCAGCCCCTTCCTTTGTCGGTCGGGCTTGGCCTTCGATCCAGAGGGAATAGCCCTTTGCCGGCCCCTCCAGTGCTGGCACCAGCCGCCACCCCAGGGCGTTGTAGTGGCCAGGGGGTGCCTCTAGGGATCCCAGTAAGGCCCGCTCCGCCGGGGGAGCCGTGATCAAATCAACCGTGATGGGGCCGGAGAGGCTGACCAATGCCCGTGCCAGCAAATCTGCATTTCCTTCCGGATCAAAGGGCGGATCGGTTTGGTAGGCGGTTATGTCCGCCAGCGTCACGTACACGTGCTCAAAGCTCAGTTCCCAGCCGTCTTTGGAGACAAACCCCTCCCGAATGAAGTCCTCGCCGTTGGCCCAAAACTCCAGAGTACCCATCTCTGCCTTTGCTTGGGCTAGGGGTGCTTCCTGCCTGACCTTTTCCGCTCCAGCGTTAGAAGCCGGTCGGCAGGCGCCTAGAGAGAAGGCCAACCCAAGGGCCAGAAAGGGTAAAGCTAACCCCTTGCCCCAGGGATCCCTTGTTGAAGCACCAAGCCGAAATGGAGTGTGTTTCACCAGTTCCCCTGCCAAGGACTCGGTCCCGATGACGCAAACGGCACTGCTCTACCGAAACACAGGCTTCCCTGGTGTTACAATCCCCCACCAGGGCATCTGTAGGGCTATGCCTATGGCAAGGGCTACTCCTGCGCCAGATTCCCCGCCCGCACCCAACCTTCCTGCCCATTCTGACGGCGGATGCGCTGCCAACGGCCATCTTCGCTGAGGCCCAGCACCGTCACCACCTCGTTCATGGGCACACCGCCAATGTAGGTTCCCTCCCGCTCTGGAGTGGCCCGCAGCGCCAGGCCAATCGGCTCAATCACCCGTCCCTGCCCACCTACTGCCACCATGGGGGGTCGAGTCGGCAAAGGAGTTGATTCAGGGTTGGGTTCAACTGTGGGAGCTGGAGAAGTTGAAGCTGAAGCACCATCCACAGGGCCCAAATTGCCGGCGCGCACCCAGCCCTCCTGTCCATTCAGCTCCCGCCGCACCCGCTGCCAACGGCCATCGGCGCTGTACTCCAACACCGTCACCGTTTCCCCCACTACAATTCCCCCTTGGTAGGCTCCATCAACAGAGGGCTGGCTGCGGATGGCCAGGCCAATGGGCTCGATCACCCGCCCACGGCTGCCGGGGGGAAATCCCTCAGGGTCAACAGTGCCTGCAGCAGGGCCAGAGGGGGGAGAGGGAAAACTGGCTGGGCGGGGCAAGGGATCCAAGCGCACCGCCTGCGGAAATTGAGGCGGGGCAGGGGGGGCCAACATGGGGGCGACGAGCTGCCACAACTGCCAAGCCAAGGCGGCCAGAGCCCCAACCGAGACACTCACCACCACCAAGGTGCCCAAGGGAAAACCGCCAGAAGCAGGAGAAGAACGGCCTCGCATCGGGTAGTTAGCCATCCGAAATACCTTCCCGCAATGCTGCAGGCAAGAATCCGCAGAGAAGATGGGATCCCCGTCAAAACCGGTGATTTACGAAAGCCAGAGCACGACTGCTGCGCAACGCTGACGTGATTGCATCCCAATGTATCGTGTTCCGCAGCGCTCTTGCTAGGCCTGTGCAGAGGAACCGCAACGCTGACGGGGCGACGCGACCCCAGAGGGCAAGGGCGTCGGAGATTAGCTTCTACTTATTGGTGTTGGTGAACTTATTCTGCCAGTCGGTCGTCAAAATCTCTCGGCCAAATACCCATCCTGCCAGAAGGAGGGGCAATGCCAAGCCCAGAAAGCCAAAAAGACTGACCACCTGAGCCACTTGCCGCTGGGCTTGTTTTCTCCTGGGATCCGGGATGTTGTTGGCAGCCAGCACCACCTTAGAACAGAAAGCCACCACCACCGCCCCCACCGGCCCCAAAACCAAAGAGGGCCACAGCCAAGCCTCCACTTGCGAGAATGCGTAGGCTCCGGTGAATGGGATAATCACGAAACAAGCCAGCTCCAGGATCCCCCACGTGAAGAGGGCCAACCAGACATCTTTGCGGAAGACTTCATCGGGATTGGTGTACATAAGCCTCCGGGATAAACCGCCCACACTAAGGCCAGACCTCGAGACAGGAACGGAAGCGCCACGGCTTCCAGATTAACTCCAGGTGCAAGGATCTGCTTGACGGATTTCCTCTGCCATTCAGGCAACTCAGTAAGATAATGCCCAAGATTCTTGGATAAGCCTCCGTTGATTTACGCACAGGAGGGCGGCCTCGGCAAGGATAAACTCCCCGCGCGACCCCACACGTAAAGACTTGAAATAAGATTTAGGTGTTCAATAACTCATGAATCACCTGCGTTTGTTGCCCTTTCCAGCCGAGGTTGGGGTCAAGCTTGCCTTGTTGAGAGGGCTCTTTATTCACCCGCGAGCCGAGGGCCCATCGCCTCTGCACGATTGTTGCCCATGAGCTGCCGAAGGGATCCCCACACCCCAACGCCCTGCAACCTTGTCTCCTGCTGACTTCGAGAGTGCCAAGCTGCCATGTCACGCATCCTCATCATCGATGATGATCCCAGCATTTGTGCTCTACTGCAGCGGTACTTGCAGCGGCAGGGGTATTCGGTTGAGGTGGCGATGACGGGGGCCGAGGGCTTACAGCAGTTGCGCGCTTTTCAGCCGGCCTTGGTAATTTTGGATCTGAACTTGCCGGATGTGAGCGGCTACGATCTCTGCCAGCAAATGCAAAAAGAGACCGGCGTGTACGTGTTGATGTTGACCAGCCGCGTCAGCCCTGCTGATAAGTTGCACGGATTCCAGTTGGGGGCAGATGACTACCTGACCAAGCCCTTCAGCCTGCCGGAGTTACAGGCGCGAGTGCAAGCCATTCTGCGGCGGCAACGTATGAAGACCGAAATGGCCAGCGCACCGGTCTTGACCTTTGCCTCTTTGGTAATCGACCCGGAAACCCGAGCAGTCATCCGCGAGCAGCGCCTGATCAACTTAACAGCACTGGAGTTCGATTTGCTCTATGCTATGGCTCGACATCCGGGGCGGGTTTGGCGACGGGCTGAGCTGATTCAAGAGGTGTGGGATTTTAACCACGAGGGAGATGAACGGGTGGTCGATGTCCACATCGGCCAAATTCGCAAGAAACTAGAGACTGATACCAGCCAACCGGAGTTGATCCGCACCGTGCGTGGAGTTGGCTACAAGTTTGAGCCCCCCGCTCCGAAGGAGGGATGGGGAGAGGAAAAACCTTAACCCCCAAATAACTCTGATACATTTACGCTGAACACTGCTGAACATCACTGTTCAA
>NZ_JANSIM010000093.1:0-5117 GCF_047502655.1 Synechococcus sp. R5-12
CTCCGTCCCGCTGGCGCGAAAGGACTCCGTCCCGCTGGCGCGATGAGAGGCTAGGGAGCAACGACATAGCGATCTTGGGAGAGGCGCTCGTTACCCCGATACACGCTCACCTGCAAATGCTGGGGATCCAGCCGGTGCCCCTCTACACGGATGGGTGGGATCCTCAGGGCGTGGCGGGATCCCCGTCCCAGCACGGACACAATCAGGTTTGGGCCGCGGATCTGAACTCGTAGGCGCACCGGCCAGGGGAAAGGGTTGCGCAGCTTGAGGTCGGCCAAGCCGTACCAAACGGTGGCATCTAAGCCAGGGGGCACCGACTCTACCTGCCGGTAATGGGGGTGCCTCTCCACCACCTCCAGCCCTGCCAACAGAGCAGCATTGTAAAGGCTAGAGGACACCTGACAGATTCCTCCCCCAACCGAATCCAGGGTTTCGGCCACCATAAACACCGGCGCGGGCACATAGCCTCGTTCCAGGCTGCGCGGCCCCACCACTTGGTTGAAGGAAAAAATCACTTCTGCCTGTTCCTGTGAGCGTGTCGCAGGCATGATGTAAACTCCATCCAGGCTTTGGACGGCTCGGCGAATGTTGTGGAGTTGAGAAGGAGTGCGCTCCTGCAAAGAAGTAACGTATTGGCTTAGGGTTGTTGGCGTGGGATCCGTCCACCACAAGGCCAGAAGGGCCAGTAGCGCCCCCACCAGCACAGCCAACCTTTGCAGGCCAACCTTTCCTCTCACCTCACACCTTGCCCGTCAGAAGGGGTTTCAAGGACTCCGTCCCGCTGGCGCGAAAGGCCTCCGGCCCGCTGACGCGAGCGGGCAGTTGGCGGGAACCGGTCGCGACCAGCAGCTCTTGGGCGCGGGTACCTGCCGGCAACGTGCGGGATGGGCGTAGGGCCACCAGAGCAGAGCCTTGAGCATCCACCTGAAAGTCACCACAGTGGAGGAACTCGCCATTATCCAGCTTGAGCCAGAGGGAGTAGCGCTCCCCCGCCACCGGTTGGGGCAGATCCCGTGCGGCCAAGATAACCTCCTGCCAGTCTCCTGGGCGAAACAGCACATTGGCCGTCCCCACCTCCCCCTGCAAATGCACCAGACGGGATCCCGGCTGTTGCAGGAGATGGGATAATGCCCGCACCGATTCTAGCTGGGCCAGTTGCAGAGCTTGCCGCAGTCGCCAGTTGTCCAAGCTGAGCAGAACCAAAATTGCCGCCACCAAGCCTCCCAACCAGCGCCACCCCACCCCAAAAGCAGGCAGTGGAGAGTGAAGGGGGACTGCCATCTCCTGCTCGCGCAAGCCCATAGCCCCCACCTCTGCCATCACCTGGTCGCGCAAGCTGGCAGGCGGGAGTACTCCTGGCAATCCGTAGGGCAACAATTCCAAGGTTTCTTGCAAGGCTTGCAGTTCGGCCACCAGCCGAGGGTCTTGGGTTAGGCGTGCCTCTAGAGCACTCACCTGTTCAGGAGATAAGTCCCCCAGCAGATAGCCGGCCAGTTCTTCCCGTTCCTCTGTTAAAGGGGGCGAGGTGGATAAGGACTCCGTCCCGCTGACGCGAAAGGACTCCGTCCCGCTGACGCGATCAGACATGGCCATCCCGACACCAGAACTCAACTCCAAACCTAGGACTCCGTCCCGCTGACGCGAAAGGACGCGGTCCCGCTAACGCGAGCAGAAACCCAGAAGGGCGCGCAGGGATCCCCGCAATTTGCAGAGAGCTTGGCGAGAGCGGGTCTTAACCGTCCCCAACGGGATCCCCAATTGGCGAGCAATGTCCGCCTGGCTCAACCCTTGGTAATAGAGCAACTCCAGGATCTGCCGTTGGTTTTCGGGCAATTGGCTGAGGGCCGCTTGCACCGCTTGCCGCCGCTCCTCGATGGAAACCTGCTCAAAAGGGAACCGAGTCTTGCTAAAGGACTCCGTCCCGCTGACGCGATCGGCGCTGGGAATGGTCTGCCAGCGTTTCAAAAGAAGTTGGTGGCTGCCCTGAGAACGCAGACGGTCAATGGCCCGCGAGCGGGTCAGGATGCACAAAAAACTGCTCAGGGATCCCCGCCGCTCGCGCGACTCGGACGGAGTCCTTGGATCACAGCCAACCTTGCGCCACAGCTCGACAAACACCTCCTGAGTCAGGTCTTCTGCCTCGGCCACGTGGCCCAGGATCTTGAAGGCCAGCCCATAGACCAAGCCGGCATAGCGATCGTAGAGCGCAGCCAGAGCAGCAGGTTGCCCCGCCTTGAGCGCTTCCATCAGCTCCCAATCGGCGCGGGATGACCAATCTCTCACCCGCTCACGCCAGCGGGACGGAGTCCCTGGTTGCTCACCCATGCTACACCCAGTTTCGCCCCACACAACTAGAGGATAAACCTGCCCGATCGCGCCAGCGGGACGGAGTCCTTAAGTCTACCCCCTCAGCCACGACGGGCCGCCCATTCCAGGCTGAGCAAGGCTGTGTTCACCAGCAAGGCCAGGGATCCCACCGCCAGGGATCCGGCCCAGATCTTGTCGTAGCGACCGGCCTGGGCAATGCCATCGAACAGCAGGGTTCCCAGTCCCCCTGCCCCAAACTTGGCGCCCACGGTGGCAATGGCAATGGCCACAATTGCCGCCAGCCGCAGCCCTGCCAAAACAATGGGCAGCATGAGCGGCACCTGCACCTGCCACCACCGTTGCCAGAGGTTCATCCCCATGCCCTTGGCAGCTTCCAGGATGGCAGGCTCGACCGAGCGCAGGCCCACGCAAAAATGGCGCACCAAGATCACCTGCGTGTAGATCACCATCGCCACCACCACCGAGCGGGCATTGAGGCCAAGCCAGGGCACCAACAAAATGATCAAAGCCAGGCTGGGCACTGTGTACAGGATGCTGAGGATCCCCATGACCGGCAGGGCCAACCAGCGCACGTGGTGAACCAGCAGAGCCAGCGGCACCGCCAGCACCACCGCCATGCCCAAGGTCATCCCCACCATCGCCAGATGCTCTTGGGTGAGCTGCCACATCAGGCCGGGGTGGTTGAGGAGATAGCTCACGCGGATCCCCCCTCCAGCATGGCCAAGCTGCGAATGTGATCCAAGGTCAAAACGCCGATGGCCCGCCCGTCCTCCCACACCGTCAGGGCTGCCGCCCCTGTGCGCAACAGCAGGGACAAGGCTTGCCGCAAAGTGGCCTGGGGCCTCACCATCGCTCCCTCTTGGATTTTGTGGTTGTGCGGGATCCCGGCCATCGCCGTTTCCACCCGCAGCACACTCAACTGCCGTACCATGTCATCTGCCCCCAGCAGTTCCCTGACAAAGGGAGTAGCCGGCTGGGTGAGCAGCCGAAAGGGAGTGTCGAACTGCACCACCCGCCCCTTCTGCATCACCAAAATGCGATCCGCCAGGCGCAGCGCCTCTTCCACATCGTGGGAGACGAACAGGATGGTTTTTTTCAATTGCCGTTGCAGGCGCAGGATCTCCTCTTGCAGCTTGCTGCGGGTAATGGCGTCGATGGCCCCAAAAGGCTCGTCCATCAGCAGCAGCCCTGGATCCCCGGCCAGCGCCCGCGCCAGCCCCACCCGCTGCTGTTGTCCACCCGACAGTTGGGCAGGGTAGCGGTTTCTGTACTCATGGGGGGGCAAATTAACCAAGCTGAGCAGCTCGTCCACCCGCTCGCGGATGCGCTCCTTCGCCCATCCCAAAAGTCGCGGCACCACCGCCACATTCTGGGCCACCGTCATGTGGGGAAACAGCCCCGATTGCTGGATAACATAGCCGATCCGCTGCCGCAGAGCCGTGACGGGAAACTGGCGGATATCCCGCCCGTCCAAGCGAATCTGCCCCTGGGTGGGATCCAGCAAGCGATTCACCATTTTCAGAAGGGTGGTTTTGCCGCAGCCAGAAGGCCCCAAAATGACCACCAACTGGCCCGACTCCACGGAAAAACTGCACTCGTCCACAGCCGGCTGGGAACTGTGGGGAAAGCGCAGCGACACCCGCTCGAACTCAACGGTGCTCACCTCAGGGCCTCGTGCAAGGGCAAGATTATTTCTTCAGGATGCCGGCTTCCACCAAGAAGGCTCTGGCCACCTCCGCCGGCTCCTTGCGGTTGCCGCTCACCTCGTAGTTCAACCGCTGCATCACCTCGTCCGTCAGCAGGGGGGAAAGGGCATTTAAGGCAGCGGCAATGCCGGGGTTGGCCTCTAGGGTGTCCTTGCGCACCACCGGCGCCACCTGGTAGGGGGGGAAAAGCTGCTTGTCATCCTCCAGCAGCACCAGGTCAAAGGCGGCAATTTCTCCATCGGTGCCGAAGGCCACTGCCACATCCGCTTCCCCATTGACCAAGCCCTGGTAGCGGAGGCCGGGATCCACTGCTTTGTAGGCCTTGAGCCGGAAATTACCGTAGACGGCTTGGATCCCAGGTAGGCCATCCTCGCGGGCTTGAAACTCCGGCGGCCCGATCATCACCAGCTCGCCCGCTTTGGCCACCATGTCCGAGATGGTGGCAATGCCCAGCTCAGCCGCTCTGGCGCGGGTCATGGCCAGGGCCTGGGTGTTGTTCAGGGGGGCGGGATCCAGCCAAATCAGTTGGAACTGGCTCTCGTACTCGCGGGCCACCGTCGCGTACACCTCTGCCGGGTCACCGCTGCTGGGCAACTTGAGCACTGTCAGCAGGCCAGTGCCGGTGTACTCGGGGTAGAGATCGATCTCGCCGCTCAACAAGCCCGCATGGGCTACCGGTGTTCCGCCCAGGTTGAGCTTGCGCTCCACCGTGAACCCTGCCGCCTCCAGGGCTAAGGCGTACATTTCCCCCAAAATAAACTGCTCGGTAAAGTCCTTGGAGCCGACGGTAATGGGCTTGGCGAGGCCCCCTAAGGACTCCGTCCCGCTGGCGCGATGGGGAGTGAGAACAAGAGCTGCCAGCCCCGACAGGGCCAGCAAAGCCAAGCGACGAGTGGTTTTCAGCATAGGCAAGGGGAGAAGGGATCCCAGGCTAATGACAAGAGGCCCTGCCGAGAGCGTTCCGGCCTGGGCCAGGAAGTTTCGACTGTTAAGTCACCATTAAACCATTATTTTCCCTGAGCCGTAACTGCAAGAACCAACCGTAGAGCATGCCTCTAACCCCCAAAACCCTGAACTTTGCTG
>NZ_JANSIM010000094.1:0-5705 GCF_047502655.1 Synechococcus sp. R5-12
ACCCTACGGGTACAGTGCGGGGCTCCTGCGATTTCTAGCTGAAAATTCTCGAAGAGGCCGCTCCATTTTAATTGGATGGCTGGTTGGTATGAGCTGTCATGGTCATTTAAACAGGAATGAAACATTTCCGCCTGGCTCCCCTCTTCCTCTGAGAGAAGGGGTGAAGGCAGTGGCAGGGAGCGTTTGGGGAGTGTCTCAACCTAGCTTGAAATGACTATAACAAGGCGCTTAAATATCCAGGGCAACAATGACAGGGGCATGATCGCTGGGTTTTTCGGCCCGCCGTGGCTCAACATCGATCCAGCAAGCGGTGGCTTTCTCCTGTAGCTCACGAGACAGATAATGATGATCAATGCGCCAGCCGCGATTCCTTTGAAACCCCCCCGAGCGATAGTCCCACCAGCTAAAATGGCCGGGATCTGGGGTGAACCTGCGAAACGCATCTTCAAACCCTAAAGCCAGGATCTCCCGCAGGGCTTGTCGCTCCGGTTCGGAAGCCATGATTTCTCCCGCTTTTTGGGGATCATAAATATCCCGATCTTCCAGGGCAATGTTAAAGTCCCCGCAGAGCAGGATGGGATCCCCTTGGCTCAGGGCAACGGCGAGGTAATCCTTCAGCGTGGCTAGCCAGCGCAATTTATAGGCGTATTTTTCCGATCCCACCTCAGAACCGTTGGGCACATAAAGGTTGAGAATACGGATCCCGCGGTAGATGGCGCTCATCAGCCGCTTTTGCTCGTCCAAATCTGCCGCCGCAGGCAGCAGCGCACCAAACCCCCGTTCTACTTTTTCCGGGGGATCCCGGCTGATCAGAGCCACACCGTTGTAGGACTTTTGCCCGTAGACCTCCACATGAAAGCCCCGCTCCTGAAAGGCCGCCCGGGGAAAGTCTTCATCCACCACCTTGGTCTCCTGCAGGCAGAGCACATCCAGGGATCCCTGGCTGTCCAGCCAAGCCAAAACCTGAGGCAGCCGGGTGCGAATGGAGTTGACATTCCAGGTAGCCACTTGCATGAGGGATCCCGCTCACTCCACCAAGGCCCTTCCTCGGATTTGGGCCAGCCGCTCCGCATCCAGCACCTCCCCCTCGGTGTAGTAGCCGGCAGCTTTTTTGGCCTCGATCTCCACACGGGCATCCGCCGGGATCAGCTCTTCTGGGATGGGCACCCGCTGCAGAACCTCAATGCCGGAGTTGGTGATGGCTCGATACTTGAGGTCGCTCATGGAAATCAGGCGATCGATTCGGGTTATGCCCAGCCAATGGAGCACATCCGGCATCAGCTCCTGGAAGCGGATGTCTTGCACCCCTGCCACACACTCGGTACGGGTGAAGTAGGCATCGGCCCGATCCCCTCCTTCCTGGCGCTTGCGGGCGTTGTAGACCAAAAATTTGGTCACCTCCCCCAAGGCGCGGCCTTCTTTGCGCAGGTACACGATCACGCCGGCTCCACCGGCTTGGGCCGTCTTAACGCATTCTTCAATGCCATGCACCAGATAGGGGCGGCAGGTGCAAATATCCGAGCCAAACACATCGGAACCATTGCATTCGTCGTGAACCCGCACCGCCAGGGGCAAAGCCGGGTCGGTGATGGCGGCCACTTGCCCGATGATGTACACCGTCTGGCCACCGATGGGCGGCAAAAACACCGATAGGTCTGGGCGAGTCACCAATTCTGGAAACATGCCTCCCGTCTGCTCGAAGAGGGTGCGGCGCAGCAGGCTTTCGCTCACCTGCAATCGTTTGGCGATCCCCGGCAGGTACCAGACCGGCTCGATTGCGGCTTTGGTGACCACCAGGCTGCCATTGTCTTTGAGGATCCGGCCATCCACCCGCAACCGCCCTTTGTTGACCGCCTCCTGCAGTTCTGGCATGTGGATGTGGGCCTGAGTAATGGCAATAGTAGGGCGAATATCGTAGCCCTGGGCATAGAGGGGAGCAAAGACTTCCCCCACAACTGCTCCCCAGGGATCCAAAGACACAATCCGGTCTGGATCTCCCCAGCTTGGGTGAGGGCCAATCGACACCACCGGGGCAGTATGGGTTAAATCGGCGCGGTGATCCGCCTGCAAAGAGCCACTGGCCACAGCCAATGCCCGATAGACAGCGTAGGCTCCCGCATGGGTGCCGATGACATTGCGATGGGCAAGATTGGTCAGGCTACCCACCACCGGCCCCCGCCGCAGCGGATCCAAGGCTCCCCAGCGGATCGGCTGGGCTTGCGTCCCATGAGGGGAGGGATGGGAAGTCAGGACAATGTGATGAGGACGGGAGGAAGGTTTGCTCATGGTCCTCAAGTGCTTGGAAAACTAAGAATCTGGAGAAAGCAGTATTATAGGCCATCCCCAGCCGTTTCCAGAGAGCTTGCCCCTTCTTTTGGGGTGCTTAGACAACGATTTTGGCCAAACCCAAGGGGCGGATCCCTGCCGGCGAAACCTCGACCCGATAGGGCAACATCTCTACCCCGACCTGCAGGGCCTCACGAAACAGACGGGCATAGCGGGGATCCCGTTCTTCGCCGGGGGCAAACTCGGTGCAATCGGCGCGATTGATCCAGTACATCAGCAGAGCCCGCTGCCCCTGTTGGCGGATCTGGATCAGATCTTCCAAGTGTTTTTGGCCGCGGGTGGTCACCGTATCGGGAAACAGCGCGCGGGATCCCTTGGCCCAGGTGGTGTTCTTCACCTCCAGATAGGCCGAGCCAGCGTCTCCTGTCAGCAGAAAGTCGATTTTGCTCTTGCCGCAGGTCACCTCCCGTTGCCGGCGGGAAAATCCTGCCAACTGGGGAAACCACCCTCGCTCCAGCCCCCATTCCACCAGGCGATTGGGCAAGCTGGTGTTGATCCCCACCCATACCCCATCCACCTGGATCATCTCCCAGGTGTAGGCCAGTTTCCGTTTTGGCTCCGGGTGATGGGAGAGGTACACAGGTGCCCCCACCTGACAGACCCCACTCATCGGCCCCGTGTTGGGGCAATGGGCGATGATCTGTTGCCCGTTTTCCAGCTCCACATCGGCCAAAAACCGCTTGTAGCGGCTGCGCAGCACCCCTCTGTGCAAGGGGCTCGAAAAGCGGTAAGGCACCGGCCCATCCCTGCACTCCATCCCCAAAGCCTCTCCTTATCGTAGGTATTTTTTCTTTAGGATTTTGGAAATCTTCTCCGGGGATCGTCTCTCCTGCGCTAGGGTAAATCATGTGTCCCAGGGCTTGGGGCACCCTCTTACAGCTCTTTCCGACTTCATGGGAATTCTGCAGATCACTCTGGGAAGCAGTAAGATCCCTATCGCACAAGAGATGCGTCTGCATTAGCTGTAGTCAGTGCTGCCGGAAAGAGCTGTATTGGCGATTAAACCCATTTAACACCTCTTTTTTCTGCCCTTTTGTCAAAACTTGGAGAAGAAAACCCGAATGCTGCGTCTTGATCCTGATCCCGGCTTTCAGCCTGCGGATCCCTTGCAGGACAACCGTGGGCGTGTGGCCATATTCATCGACGGGTCTAATCTGTTCTACGCCGCTCTGCAACTGGGCATTGAGATCGACTACACCCGTCTGCTGAAGACTCTGAGTGGTCGGTCGCCCCTTTTGCGCTCTTTTTTCTACACCGGCGTCGATCGCAACAACGAAAAGCAGCAGGGGTTTTTGCTCTGGATGCGCCGCAATGGCTACCGCGTGGTTACCAAAGAGCTAACCCAGTTGCCCGATGGATCCAAGAGAGCCAACCTGGATGTGGAAATTGCCGTGGATATGCTGTCGCTGGTGCGCTGGTATGAGACGGCTGTGCTGGTGAGCGGCGATGGAGACTTGGCCTATGCGGTCAATGCCGTCAGCTACCAAGGGGCACGAGTGGAGGTGGTCAGCTTGCGTTCCATGACCAGCGATCAACTGATCAACTTGGCGGATCGCTACATCGACCTGGAATCCATCAAAGACCAAATTAAGAAAACCAACCGTCCCTCCTCTCCCTACCTGTACCGACCGGGGTTCACCACTGATGAGGAGGACGAGGGGTGACTTCATCCCTCACCCCTAGCTCCTCTCCCCAAAAGAGAGGGGCGATCAGTTCAGTAAGTTCACTGTGATTCCGAGTTTGAAGGGATCCCTTGCAGCAGGTAAACCGGGTTCAGGGGGGCAAAGCGGGTGCCCTCGGCCAGGACGGCAGAGCGGGAGATCTGAACGTGATCTACTCGAACTTGCCAGCCCCGAGAACGCAGCCATTGCAGGGCCTCGCTGCAGGTTTCTAGGGTAGCGAAGTTGGCCACCAAGATCCCTCCAGGCCGCAGGCGGGCTTCCACCACCGGCAGCAGGTCGCGGATCCCTTTGCCGCCACCGCCCAGCACCACCCGATCCGGATCTGGCAGGTCGGCCAACACTTGGGGGGCTGCCCCCGGGATCACCTGCAGGTTCTCTGGGCCAAAGCGTTGCCGGTTGCGCCGAATCAGGCAGATGCCGGCGGCATTCCGCTCAACGGCGTACACCTGAAGTTGGGGGGAAAGACGGGCTATTTCGATGGCCACCGAGCCGGTGCCGGCACCGATATCCCACACCACGCCCTCTTGGGGGAGCTGCAGGGATCCTAAGGTGAGCAGGCGGATGGGCTGCTTGGTGATCAAGCCGGGCTGGTCGGGAAAGGTGTAGAACTGGTCGTCCGGGATCCCGACCAAAGGCCAGCGATGGGGATCTGGCTCCGGCTCTACTCGTCGCAGCACCACAACGTTGGGGCTGGGGAAAACGGCGTCTTCCCCTTCTTGGAGGGGCACGACCTGTTCTTGAGGGGATCCCAGTTGGCTACATACCCAGGCTTGGTAGCGCACCGGCAGCCGCAGGTCGGAGATGAAGCGGGCCAAGACCGTCGGCGTGTGCTCCGGATCGGTGAGCACCACGATCACAGGGGATCCCTGCTTGAGAACGGCTTCCAACCGCTCCACTCCCCGCCCGTGCAGGCTGAGGATGGTCGCCTCCTGCCAGGGGATCTGCAGGCGGTTCAGGGCCAGCTGCACCGAGCTCACCTGCGGATAGAAGGCCAACCGCTCCGCTGGGAAATACTCCGTCAACAGCCGCCCGATCCCGAAAAAAAGCGGATCCCCGCTGGCCAACAAGACCAGGGATCCCTGAGCCATCTCCTGCTGCAAAAGTGGGATCCAACTTTCCACTGGCCCGGTGAGCGGGATCTTGCGGGCCGGATGATCGGTAAAGTGCCGGAGCAGATGAGGGGCTCCTGCCAAAACCCTGGCTTGGGAAAGGGGGGGGATCCCCCAGGAAGCCACAGAGCCATCCCCCGCTACCCCTACGACCGCAAGCTGAGGTGACCGCCCAGGTGCTGCCGTAGCCATTTAACGTTCGACAGGTGGGTGGTATTGGCGCATGTGATTGAGAAAATCCAGTCGCAGCTCCGCCACTTCCCGTTGCATTTCCCGCATCTCCCGAATAAAGCTGAGTTGAGCCTCGATCAGGCGGCCATCGCGCTCCCGAAATTGCTCCATCATCATGGCTTGCGCTTCCCTCAGTTCGGCAAACCCAGCCTGCATATCTCGGCGGCACTCCTGTATGGCCACCTCCAGCTCGTCTCCCCGCTCTTCGTTCTGTCGAATCCGCTCCTGGTTCTGTTGGATCAACGCCCTGATCTCCTGGATTTCGGTCTGGAGTTGGGCTTCCATAGCCTGCCGCTCGGCCCGCATTTCGGCCATCTGGGCCTCAAAGCGCTCGGCA
>NZ_JANSIM010000012.1:0-26490 GCF_047502655.1 Synechococcus sp. R5-12
CCCGCTCCGTACCGCTTTAGCGGTCGGAGTCGGGTAGTTTACAGGACAATCCCTTTCACGACAACAGAAGAGATCCCGGAGCTGTTCTGCTTAAGACCTAGGGAGTCGGTGTGGCAGAGGGGATGCGCAGCTCCACAGCCGTATCCAGGCGAGAGCGTGGGGGTGGGACTTCTCCCTGAGCCAGTTCTAGGTACTGGGCCAGCGGGTGATGCTCCTTCCAGCGGGATCCCACCTCAGCAGCCATCTGGGTGACTTGGATTTGATAAAGCTGGGCCAGCTCGGCAGCATTGAGGTTGCTCCGCTCCACCTGATCGCGACTGGCCTCGGCCAGGATATCTACCACAAGGTTGCCTTGCTCATCAAACCGCCACAGTTCCAGGCGGCTGCGGGAACGCAGGCTCAGCTCCGTTGGCGAAGCTGGTCGAGTGAGGACATCGACGCGGGCGATGACGATGGCTTCCAGGCCCAGGTAATCGAAAAATTGGCCCACCGCCTCCGGCTTGCGGCGATCCCACTCAAACAGTTCGTAGATGGGCCAGCCCACCTTCTGCAAAATGGGCTGAATGCGACGGTTGTCCAGAGGCACCACCTTCTCGCCGTTGGGGATCAAGCCCAGACGCACCGCCTCTATGGCCAGGCGCTGGCCCAACAGTTGGGTGTGCTCCAACCCTCCCACCCCCAAAATGCCAAGGCGACGACGGGGTTGAGGCCGAATGGGCACCTGCAAAACCACATCCACAGGGGTGGTCAGGCCCGCTTGCAGGAGGATCTCCTGCTCTGCCTTTTCATAGTCGGGGTGCCACACCGTCAACAGCCAACGCCCGGCTGGGGCTTGGTCTAGCTCAAAAGCGCCCCGCTCATCGGTTTGAATCGGCTGATTGGGGTTCTCCATGCCCTCCAACTGCACCTGTGCCCCCGCCACAGGTTGTCCCACGCTGTTGCTCACCTGCCCCACCAGCCGTGCTGTTCCCTGGGGCTGCCCTCTGTTTTGGGAGGGAAACAACGGCGTCAACCGCGGAATGGGGGTGGCCGGAGCCTGAGCCAGCGCTCCTGAAGCCAGTGCCAGCCAGCCGCAGAGGGCCAGACTGCCTGTTCGCGAGAGCGTTGCGTAGCGATAGCTAATCCTGTGCCGGAGAGGATGAAAGAAGAAAAAAGGCATGGCGAAGGTTGCATCCGGTAGTAGCAGTCGGTTCTATTCTGCTCCGCACCCCTGACGCGAACAGGGCAAGATCCTGCTGCAGGGATCCTCACCCCGAAAAGGGGTTGTTGGCTTGCCATTGTTGGACAAACACCGGCACCATGTTGCGCACCTGCAGCCGAAACAGGCCCGCCGCCGCATCTTCAAACATCGGATCCCCGCCCACATCATCCCGCCCATAGGCTTCGTAGTAGCGAGCCCGATCCCCAGGCCGATCCCTCTGCAAGTCCACCACCACCACCACCCCGCGGCTGCGCAGCTGGTTGGGGGTGAAGTTGGGAATTTCCACCGGCACCGTCGGGGCCACAAAGCGTAAGGCTGTATTCAGCAGAGAGTTGCCCTGGCGGTTGTAGTCCCGCGAGATCTGCATCTGGGTCAAGAGGATATAGCGCAATCCCAGGGCATCCCCGATCACCTTCAGCTTGGCCAAATCGGAGGTGTAGCGCTCATCCCGATCCAACAAAGTCAGGCCCTGGGTGAGGGGCAGAAGCGGCTCAAACCGAGGATCCGGCCCCAAAGGCCCCTTCAAGAGGATCACCGGTCGCTGGGGCTGCAACTCCTTCAGGGCCATGCTGAGGTGGCGGGCCAGCTCATCCGAGTAAACGGGTTCATCGGGCAAAAGGCCAATGCCCTCCGGCTGGCGGGTCGGTTCCCCTGGCGGCAGGCGAATATCCTGAGTGGAGACAAAGCCGGCCCGGACTTCCACCTGGGTGCTGGTCAGCGGAAAACCCGGCACCTCCACATCTACCAAATACAGGCCAGCCGGCAGTTCCGGCAGCACATAAGTGCCGTCGGCAGCAATGCGGACGGTTTGCCTGGGTTGGGTTGGCGTGGCGGCCAGGTGCAAAACCCCCGTCTGAACAGGTTGGCCGGCAATATCCAGCACCCGCCCGGTCACCACACCGCGGTTGCCTGGAGAGGGGACTCCCCCGTTCAGGACCTCTGTCCCGCCGTCGCCAACTTGAGCCTGAATATCCTGCAAACGGCGCAAAGCTGGGATCCCTGCTGCCACCACCCACAGATCCCGCTCCCCCAGCATCACCAGACCCGTCGGCTGTCCCTGCAGCCGCAGCGAGGCCACCAATCGCCCCGTCTGTAAATCCACCAGCTGCAGGCGGTCGCTATCGCGGGAGGTCACGTAAGCCCAACGTCCATCAGGGGAAAGGGCCAGCCGCGTCGGTCGCCAATCCAGGCCAACCCGCTGCAGGGCCTCGCCGCTGCGGCTCAGATCCAGCACCGTCAGGTCTTGGCTGCCCGAGTTGAGCACCACCAAGCGTTGCCGTTCGGCATCCAAAGCCATCGCTTCCGGAGTATTGCCGCCGCGCCAACGGGCCAACAACTCCCCATTGTCTGGGTTGACCACCAGCAAACTGAGGGGATCCTCCCCGGCTAGGCCCACAAACAGGGATCCCCGCTCCGCATCATAGGCCAGCGCCAAAGGGGGGCCGGGCATCGGCAAATTGCGGGCTTGCGGCTGCTCTGAGGGGTCGCTTTGGCGTTTGTGCTCCGCACCGCTGCTGCGAAGGGGAGCAGCCATCACCGCCAAACTCTGGGCAGAGGGCAGGGAGGCAAAAACCCGCCCTGTGGCCGCATCCACGGCAATATCCAAAACCCCTGCCGGCAACCCATAAGCCTGAATCAGCTCCCCCGTCAGCAGATCGAGGGCCACCAGCCCAGGGGCATTGGGGCCAGAGGCATAGACCACCTGCCGTGCCTCATCCACCCGCACCACACTGGGAGCAAACCCCACCGCCACCTGCCACAGGGGATCCCCGCTGGCCCCATCCAGCAGGGTCACGGCCTGCTCCTCCAACAGCCCAACCGCAACCCAGCCCCGATCCGGTACCCCATCGATGCGATCGGCAGAGCTGCGCAACGGCAAAAGCCAATCCCCCTCTGTCCTCAGGCCGTTCCCGTCCGTCGAAAAGTTCTCCACCGCAGAGGAGGAGCCTGCTGCCGGCAAAGGGATCCCTTGCCCCAACACAGGGGATCCCAGCCCCAGCACGCTGCTCAGCACAACCAGCCATTGCCACCGCATGGCCTTCTCCACCCCACAGTCGCGCCTACTTTGACTCAGGAGATCCTTGCCCAACCAGCATAGCCAACCCGACTGTCCGCTCGCTGTCAGCAAACCCAAACACATTTTGACAGGTTGCCCAGACGAACATAGAATGGATATTCGCTGGTTTTGTCAGGATCAACCATGAAGGTGCGGCCTTCCGTCCGTCGGATCTGCGAGAAATGCCGAGTCATCCGCCGCCACGGTCGGGTGATGGTCATTTGTTCTTCCAACCCCAAGCACAAGCAGCGGCAGGGCTAGAGGGTCGATGGTGGGTGGGTTCAGCCTGCAATGGGAGACAGAGGCAAAGGCTTCCGACACAACCGAGCAAAACGTTGGCTAGACCTCTCGGTGAGCATGGATCCCAAGACCGGCATCTCCACGGCCACATCCCCCTGAATAAAAATCCCATCTCAGGCAGGCAACTTGGTTTGATTTGATTTCGATAAGGTACCCCTGACTATGGCACGGATTGCGGGAGTTGACATCCCCCGAGAAAAGCGAGTGGAGATTGCCCTCACCTACATTTACGGCATTGGGCTAACCCGCTCCCGCCAGATTTTGGCGAAGACCGGTATCAATCCGGATACTCGTACCCGCGACCTCACCGACGCTGAGGTGGCCGCCCTACGGACGGTGGTGGAGGGCGAATACCAGGTGGAAGGGGATCTGCGCCGCCAGGAGGCGATGAACATCAAGCGGCTGATCGACATCGGCACCTATCGAGGTCGTCGCCACCGCCTGGGTCTGCCCGTGCGTGGCCAGCGCACCCGCACCAATGCCCGCACCCGCAAGGGGGTCAGGAAAACGGTGGCCGGCAAGAAGAAAGCTCCCGCCAAGAAGTAGTCGCTCGGCTTTGCGCGGAAGGCAAAACTCTTCCACCCTCCCGAATCCCAACCCCAAACAGTCGATTGCAAGGACACCTGGATCATGGCTCGGCAGCAACGGCGCGGACGTAAAGTCAAAAAGAACATCCCCAATGGGGTGGCCTACATTCAGTCCACCTTCAACAACACCATCGTCACCATCACGGATCCCAACGGCGATGTGGTGTCTTGGGCCTCGGCAGGTTCTACGGGCTTCAAAGGGGCCAAAAAGGGCACTCCCTTCGCCGCCCAAATGGCAGCAGAAAGTGCGGCGCGTCAAGCCATGGAGAACGGCATGCGCCAGATCGAAGTGATGGTCAGCGGGCCGGGAGCCGGTCGGGAAACCGCCATTCGCGCTCTACAGGCAACGGGCTTGGAAATTACCCTTATTCGAGATATCACCCCCATTCCCCACAACGGTTGCCGTCCCCCCAAGCGGCGGCGTGTCTAAAGGATCCCGCGTTGAGGGCCGGTCGAGCGTCTGTAGGGGGTTTTCTCCAGAGCTACGCCATGCCCCAGCGAAGGTCTGCCCAAGCGTGAGATGACCTCGAAGTTTCATCAGTTCTCCAAACGGATATCGAGCCAGACGGACGGGGCCACCATGACGATTCAAACCAGCCGAACCCTCTCCCACTCTCTGGGCAGCAGAGCGAGCGCAAGTGCTGTTGCCTACCAGACCGAGTGTGTTGAATCTCATCGGGATGATAACGGCGTTCACTACGGCAAATTTGCTTTGGGGCCGCTGGAGCGCGGCCAAGGGATCACGGTGGGCAACGCTTTGCGGCGGGTGTTGCTCTCCAATCTGGAGGGGACGGCGGTGACTGCTGTACGCATTGCCGGGGTGACCCACGAGTTTTCCACGGTGCCGGGGGTGCGGGAAGACGTGATGGAGATCCTTCTAAACATGAAGGAGCTGGTGCTGCGCTCCAGTTCCCCCGAGACTCAGGTGGGCCGCTTGGTGGCTCAGGGGCCAGGGGAAGTTACTGCTGAGAAGCTGCAATTGCCCAGCGATGTGGAGGTGATCAACCCCCGTCACCACATTGCCACCCTGGCGGAAGGGGCGATTTTGGAAATGGAGTTCATGATTGGCCGGGGACATGGCTACCGCGCCGTCGATTACTCCGACAGCAAAGCGATGGCGATTGATTTTCTGCAGATCGACTCTGTCTTCATGCCGGTGCGCAAGGTGAACTACGCTGTGGAAGCAGCTCGGGTGGGCCAATTCCTGGAAAAAGATCGGCTAGTATTAGAAATCTGGACCAACGGCAGCCTCACCCCGCAAGAGGCCCTCAGCCAAGCGGCCCGCATTTTGGTGGGCTTGTTCGCACCGCTGCAGGAGGTCAGCTTCGATGCTCCTGTGCCGCCCAAGCCAGACGAGGACAACCAGAAAAACCAGATCCCCATCGAGGAGCTGCAGCTCTCGGTACGGGCCTACAACTGTCTGAAGCGAGCTCAGATCAACACGGTGGCCGATCTGCTGCTCTATACCGAGGAAGATCTGCTGGAGATCAAAAACTTTGGCCAGAAGTCTGCCGAAGAGGTGGTGCAGGCTTTGAAAGCCCGCTTTGGTCTGACACTGCCCCGCACCCGCGAAAAAGGCAAGGCCTAGAGTTTAGGTTCCGTCTCAAGCATCTGCACCGCTAGCACAACCGCGTCAAAACGCAAGGATCCCCGAAGAGTGTAGGACACAAGACAGAGGTTACCATGCGCCACCGCCGTCGTACCCCCCACCTCAATAAGCCCGCCGACCAGCGCAAGGCCCTGATGCGGGCGCTGACCACGGCTCTGCTGCGGGAAGGGCGGATCACCACCACCAAAGCCCGCGCCAAAGCCATTCGGGCCACCACCGAGAAGATGATCACCCTGGCCAAAGAGGGATCCCTGGCGGCGCGGCGACAGGCGCTGGCCTACATCTACGACAAGGAGCTGGTGCGCTCCCTGTTTGAGCAGGCTCCTGAGCGCTACCGGGATCGGCCCGGTGGCTATACCCGCATCTTGCGCACCGTGCATCGGCGGGGGGATGGAGCAGAAATGGCGGTCATCGAGCTGGTGTAGCGGAAAGGGATCCATGCCGTACCGTCGCATTGCCCTGAGAATTCAGTACCTCGGCAGCAGGTTCTATGGCTGGCAGCGCCAGGCAGCCCGCCGTACCGTGCAAGGGGTGCTGGAGGAGGCGATTGCGTCGCGGGCGGGGCATCCGGTAACCCTCTATGGGGCCGGTCGCACCGATACGGGGGTTCATGCTGCAGGCCAGGTGGCCCACTTCGACACCACCTCCGGCATCCCTGCGGCGGAGTGGTCGAGGGTGCTGAACGACTGTCTGCCGGAAGATGTGGTAGTGCTGGCTTCTGCTCAAGTGCCTGACTCCTGGCACGCCCGCTTTTCGGCTCGCTGGCGCCGCTACCGCTACCTGATCCTGAACCGGGAGGGACCGGATGTGTTCTGGCGCCTCTTTAGCTGGCAAGTGCGTTGGCCTCTGCAGGTGGAGCCGATGGCGGAAGCCCTGAATTCCCTGCTGGGGGAGCACAGCTTGGAAGCCTTCCGGCGGCGGGGATCGGATCGGCCCCACTCGCGGGTACAGGTGCAGGAGGTGCTCTGCCAGCGGCTGGGGGACTTGATCAGCATCGAGGTGCAGGCCAGCGGCTTCCTCTACCGGATGATGCGGCTCTTGGTGGGATCCCTAGAGGTGGTGGGCCGGGGCCAGCTCAGCCCGGCACAGTTTGTCCACCTGTGGCAACACAACGACTGGAGCCAGATGCGCACCCGCTACAGCGCTCCTCCGCAAGGGCTGTGCCTGACGGATGTGGGCTATGCTGCGGATCCCTTCGGTCAACAGTTCGCCCACTCGCCGCCCTTTTGGGCCTTGCCCACAGAGCCTCCCTCCGCCCTCCGGTCGCCGGCTGCGTTGGCCCATTCCTGCGGTTGATCTGGGCGATCTCCAAGCTTGTCCTGATATGTTTCCTTGCCTGCCATGAACAAAACTCCCCTTCCCAACCCCGAGACTCTGGCGCCCCGCTGGTATCTGGTGGATGCTGCCAATCAGCGCCTGGGCCGCTTGGCCGCCGCTGTGGCCACCCTCTTGCGGGGTAAGCACAAACCCGACTTCACCCCTCACCTGGATACGGGGGACTACGTGGTTGTGATCAATGCTGAAAAAGTGGTAGTTACCGGCAAAAAGCGCACCCAAAAGCTCTACCGCCGCCACTCTGGCCGTCCCGGCGGCATGAAAGTAGAAACCTTTGCCCAACTGCAGGCGCGCCTGCCGGAGCGGGTGGTGGAAAAAGCGGTCAAGGGAATGTTGCCCCACACCCGTTTGGGCCGGCGGCAATTCACCAAGCTAAAAGTTTATGTCGGGCCGAGCCACCCTCATGAGGCCCAGCAGCCCCAAGTTTATCCGCTCAACACGATCCCAGGAGCCAAAGCATGACTCAAGCGAGCAGCCAACGAGCCGTTTATTGGGGAACGGGACGCCGCAAAACCGCCGTTGCCCGCGTGCGTCTGGTGCCCGGCACCGGCAAAATCATCATCAACGACAGGCCGGGAGACCAGTATCTGCAGTACCAAGAAGCCCTGCTGGCCGGTGTGAAGGGGCCGCTGGAGATCCTGGGACTGGAAAACTCCTACGACATCTTGGTGCGAGCCCATGGCGGCGGCGTTCACGGCCAGGCGGATGCGATCAAGCTGGGGGTGGCGCGCGCCCTCTGCGAGGTGGATCCGGCCAATCGCGGCCCTTTGAAAGTAGAGGGTTATCTGAAACGGGATCCGCGCGCCGTGGAGCGGAAGAAATACGGCCTGCGCAAGGCCCGCAAGGCTCCCCAGTACTCGAAACGCTAGCGATCCCTGCCATTGCTTTGCAGAGGAAGGTGTTGCTAGACAAGGGTATAGGAACACGCACAGAGGAGGAAAGGGCCATGCCCAAGAAAGGATTGCACCCGCAGTGGTATCCAGAAGCCAAAGTCATCTGCAACGGCGAAGTGGTGATGACGGTGGGATCCACCAAGCCGGAGCTCAAGGTGGATGTTTGGTCGGGCAACCATCCCTTTTTCACCGGCAGCCAGAAGATCATCGACAGCGAAGGCCGGGTGGAGAAGTTCATGCGCAAATACGGCATGAGCGGTGGCAAAAAGGCCAAGTAACCGAGTTTGCTGGATCTTCCCGGACTTGTAGACAAGCCTTCCCCCTCCAAAGCGATGGGCACTGTTTCGCTGTTGCTATGCAACGCTAATGTGAACGTGGCCTCAACCCCGCCAGAGGCGGGACAGGTGGTGCAGAGCGCTTTTCCCCACTACTACTGGATCCATGGCTTCTGCTCAACTGATCGATCAGCTTAAAAACGTCGAAGCCACCTTTCAGGAGCTGACGGTGCGTTTGGCAGATCCCGACGTGGCCACGGATCCCGCTGAGCTGCAGCGGATTGCCAAGGCCCGCTCCTCCTTGGAGGCCACCGTCCAGGCTTTTCACGACTGGCAAAAGCTGAATCGCGATCTGCAACAGACGGAAGAACTTTTGCGGGAATCGGCCTCCGACCCGGAGCTGGAGGCGATGGCAAGAGCGGAACTTGAGCAACTGCGGGCCCGCCAAGAACAACTGGAGGAAAAGCTCACCCTGCTGCTGCTGCCCCGGGATCCCAACGACGACAAGAACATTATGTTGGAGATTCGCGCTGGCACCGGTGGGGAGGAGGCGGCGCTGTGGGCGGCGGATCTGGCCCGCATGTACACCCGCTACGCCGAAAAGCTGGGCTGGTCGGTGCGTCTGGCGAGCCTCTCGGAAGGAGAGCTGGGGGGCTACAAAGAAGCCATCCTGGAAATTCGCGGCGATCAGGTGTACAGCAAGCTCAAGTTTGAAGCTGGCGTGCATCGGGTGCAGCGGGTGCCCGTCACCGAAGCGCAAGGCCGTGTCCACACCTCGACGGCCACGGTGGCGGTGATGCCAGAGGTGGACGAGGTGGAGGTGGTCATCGACCCGAAAGACATCGAAATCAAAACGGCACGTTCCGGGGGGGCAGGCGGCCAAAACGTGAACAAGGTGGAGACGGCGGTGGATCTTCTCCACAAGCCCACCGGGATCCGGGTGTTTTGTACCGAGGAGCGTTCCCAACTGCAGAACCGCCAGCGGGCCATGCAGATTTTGCGGGCCAAACTCTACGAGATGAAGCTGCAGGAGCAACAGGCCTCCATTAGCTCTGCTCGGCGCATGCAGGTGGGAACGGGATCCCGCTCGGAAAAAATTCGCACCTACAACTACAAGGACAACCGCGTTACCGACCACCGCCTTAACCAGAATTTCCCTCTGCAGCCCATCTTGGATGGGGAGCTGGACGACTTGATCCAAGCTTGTATTGGCCTTTACCAAAAAGAGCTGTTGGCGGAGCTATCCTAGGCCAAACTGAGTTACCGCCAGCGAATGGGATCCCTTCTCGAGGACCTTTCCTCTGCCGAGCTAGCGGTAGAATAAATACCCACGTCGAGTGCCTAAACCCCCATGCTGGCCGAATACCGCCAACACGCCGCTGCCCGCGAGGCCCAAGGGATCCCGCCGCTGCCCTTAAACGCTGCCCAGACCAGCCAGGTGTGCGAGCTCCTGAAGGCCCCGCCTGCCGGCGAAGAAGCCTTTTTGTTGCACCTCTTAACAGAGCGCGTCCCGCCGGGGGTCGATGAAGCCGCCTATGTGAAAGCGGGCTTTTTGGCCGCTGTGGCCAAGGAGGAGGTTGAATCCCCGTTGATCACTCCCCTGCGGGCGGTGGAGCTCTTGGGCACCATGCTGGGGGGCTACAACGTCCAGGTTTTGCTGGAGCTGTTGCAGGATGCGCGGCATGAGATCGCAGCGGCAGCAGCCCGTGCCCTCAGCCACACGCTGCTGGTTTTCGATGCCTTTCACGATGTGCTGGAGCTGAGCCAATCCGGCAATGCCTATGCCCAGCAGGTGCTCCGGTCTTGGGCCAATGGCGAATGGTTTACCGCCAAAGACCCCCTGGCCGCAGCCATCACCGTGACGGTGTTCAAAGTTGCCGGCGAGATCAACACCGACGACCTTTCCCCCGCCGCCCACGCCACCACCCGCCCGGATATCCCCCTCCACGCCCAAGCCATGCTGGAGTCCCGCGCTCCGGGATCCCTGGTTACCATTGCCGAGCTGAAGCGCCGCGGCCATCCTGTTGCCTTTGTGGGGGATGTGGTGGGCACCGGCTCCTCCCGCAAATCCGCCCTCAACTCACTCCTCTGGCACATCGGCCACGACATTCCCCATGTGCCCAACAAGCGGGCCGGCGGGGTCATCCTGGGGGGCACCATCGCGCCCATCTTCTTCAACACCGCCGAAGATGCCGGGGCCTTGCCCATCCAGTGCGATGTCTCCCGCCTGGAAACCGGCATGGTGGTGACGATCTACCCCTACGAGGGCGTCATCCGCTCGGAGAGCGGCCAAGTTCTCTCCACCTTTTCCCTTCGGCCCGTGACCCTCCCCGACGAAGTACGGGCGGGGGGACGCATTCCCCTGTTGATTGGCCGTGCCCTCACCGACAAAGCCCGCCAAGCCTTGGGTTTGCCTCCCTCGACCTTGTTTATCCGCCCCACTCCACCGGCAGACACCGGCAAAGGCTATACCCTGGCGCAAAAAATCGTGGGCAAAGCCTGTGGGCTGCCGGGCGTGCGCCCGGGCACAAGCTGCGAGCCCCTGATCACCACCGTGGGATCCCAGGACACCACCGGCCCCATGACCCGCGATGAGCTGAAGGAGCTGGCCTGTCTGGGCTTCAACGCCGACCTAGTGCTGCAGAGCTTCTGCCACACCGCCGCCTATCCCAAGCCGGTGGACATCCAGATCCACAAAGAGCTGCCCGACTTTTTCGCTTCCCGCGGGGGCGTTGTCCTGCGTCCCGGCGATGGCATTATCCACTCCTGGCTCAACCGCATGCTCCTGCCGGATACCGTCGGCACCGGGGGCGACTCCCACACCCGCTTCCCCTTGGGGATCTCCTTCCCGGCGGGATCCGGTCTGGTGGCCTTTGCCGCCGCCATGGGGGTGATGCCCTTGGACATGCCGGAATCGGTGCTGGTGCGCTTTAAGGGGGAACTGCAGCCGGGGATCACCCTGCGGGACATTGTCCATGCCATCCCCTACGTGGCCATTCAGAGGGGGCTGCTCACCGTTGAGAAAAAAGGCAAGAAAAACGTCTTTGCCGGGCGCATCATGGAGATCGAGGGCCTGCCGCATCTGAAGGTGGAGCAAGCTTTTGAGTTTACCGATGCCTCGGCAGAGCGCAACTGTGCCGGCTGTACCATCCAGCTGAGCCTCGAGACGGTCTCAGAATATCTGCGCTCCAACGTGGTGCTGCTGAAGAACATGATCGCCCGCGGCTATCAGGATGCGAGAACCTTGCTGCGGCGCATCGCCAAAATGGAAGCCTGGCTGGCCAACCCCAGCCTGATGGAAGCGGATCCCGACGCCGAATACGCCGAAGTCATCGAAATCGACCTCAGCACCATCACCGAGCCAATTGTCTGTGCCCCCAACGATCCCGACAAGGTGATGACCCTGAGCGAAGTCCATGCCCAACACGCCGCCGGCAACCCCGATACGCCGATCAAGATTGACGAAGTTTTCATCGGCTCCTGCATGACCAACATCGGCCACTACCGCGCCGCCGCCAAAATCCTGGAAGGCCAAGGGCGGGCCAAGGTGCGCCAATTCTGGATCTGTCCGCCCACCCGCATGGATGAGGCACAACTGCGCTCGGAAGGCGTATACGGCATCTTTGCTGCCGCCGGGGCCAGAACGGAAATGCCGGGATGCAGCTTGTGTATGGGCAACCAAGCCCGCGTGGAAGACGGGGCCACCGTCATGTCCACCTCCACCCGCAACTTCAACAACCGCATGGGCAAAGACGCGCGGGTTTATCTGGGATCCGCCGAGCTGGCCGCCGCCTGCGCCCTTTTGGGCCGGATCCCCACCCCTGAGGAATACCAAGAGATCGTCTCCACCAAGATCCAGCCCTTTGCCGGCGAGCTGTACCGCTACCTCAACTTCCACGAGATCCCTGGCTTTGAGGACGAAGGACGGGTCATCCCGCGGCAGCACGTGGAGGAGCTGTCCAGGAGCCGTTCTTGAGCGAGAATAGGGGCTAGCTGCCCTGATAGCATGGCAGGGATCGCCCCATTGCCCTGGAGAAAGCTCAATGGCCCTGAATCCAAAGAGGATCCGCCGCATCCACCGCACCCTTGCCCCCATCCTGGCCTTGCCTTTGGTGGTAACGGTGCTGACGGGATCCCTGTATCAAATTGCCCGCCTTAACGAAAACTTCGACTACTACTGGCTGATCCAAATCCACAAAGGGCAGTGGGGCCCCCTCGATCTGCAAGCGGTTTACCCGTTCTTAAACGGACTGGGGCTGCTGGTGATGGTGGCCACCGGCCTCAGTATGTGGTTACCCACAAAACTCCATCGCCGCCCCAAACATACGGAGTCCCAGAGGGTTTTGGATGGATAAACCTGTAGGGTAAACACCTAAGAAACATTCCAGAAAACCCTACACTTCTCGGAATAGATTTGACTACACTAGAAGCATAGAGGTTTTGCTTATACCTCTAAAGTTGAGCCCCGAAAGCTAAGCTCCAAACTCGAAGTGGAAGTCAAAAAAAGCAAAACAGAGGAGGAGGATGCTCTATGGCTCTTGTCCGCTGGGATCCATTTCGTGAAATTGACGAAATTCAACGGGAAATGAACCGGATGTTCGACCGGCTGATCCCTCGCACCACCGAGGCCGATGGCTTTGCCTTCATGCCGGCAGTGGAGATGCACGATGATCCCGAAACCATTACCCTGAAGCTGGAGCTGCCCGGCTTGAACCCCAACGACTTGGATATCCAAGCGACAGCCGAAGCGGTCTCCATCACTGGGGAACGGCGATTTGAGAAGCGCTCTGAAGACAAAGGGGTAACCCGGACTGAATTCCGTTATGGGCGCTTCCAACGGGTGATCCCACTGCCGAACCGGATCAAACACGATCAGGTGAAAGCCGAATACAAAGATGGGATCCTCACCCTCACCTTGCCCAAGGCAGACTCTGAAAAAGCCCAAGTGGTCAAAGTGAGCGTTGTCTCCTGATAGGCCGAGAGGTTGGGCAGTTTCCCAATGGGAAAAAGGATCTCCTAGAGGTAGGCGATGAGCCTACCTTTTTTTAATCTTTCTTGCGTTTTGGTTTTTCAGCTTGTGCTCATTTCAACCAGGAATAAACCGGGTTTGCTCTGCCGATCCCCAGCTCTCCCTACCGAACTCAACTCAACTCGATTTGACTTTTGCCCGCCGCTTTGGATAGGGTTTGAGTGCGCAACGGAGCCAAGGTTGAGAGCATGGCCAGCGTTACCTACGAACACGTTACCAAGCGCTACAGAGACACCACCGCCGTCCATGACCTGAACATCACCGTCGAAGACGGGGAATTTCTCGTCTTTGTCGGCCCCTCCGGCTGCGGCAAAACCACCTCCCTGCGCATGCTGGCCGGCTTGGAAGAAGTGAGCGCCGGCTCCATCTACATTGGCGATCGACGGGTGAACGATGTCCCCCCCAAGGATCGGGATATCGCCATGGTCTTCCAATCCTATGCCCTCTACCCCCACATGACCGTGGCCGAGAACATGGCCTTTGGCCTCAAGCTGCGCGGCCTGCCACGGGCGGAGATCGAAAGCCGGGTCAGAGGGGTGGCCAAGCGCCTTGGGATCGAACACCTGCTCAACCGCAAGCCCAAGGAACTTTCGGGTGGGCAACGGCAGCGGGTTGCCGTCGGGCGGGCCATCGTGCGCAATCCGGCGGTGTTTTTGATGGATGAGCCCCTCTCCAACTTGGATGCCAAGCTGCGGGTACAGGCGCGGGCCGAGATTAGCAAGTTGCACATGCAACTGGGCACCACCTTTATCTACGTTACCCACGACCAGGTGGAGGCCATGACCATGGGCAACCGCATCGCCGTCATGAAGGATGGCCGCCTGCAGCAGGTGGATACCCCCCACACCCTCTACACCCGCCCGGCCAACCTGTTTGTGGCCGGGTTCATCGGCAGCCCCGCCATGAATTTCTTCCAGGCCAAGCTGCGGGAGCAGGAGGGCACCCTCTGGATCGATACCGGCGCCTTCCGCGTGGCCATCCCGCCCCACCAGGCAGAGCCCTATTGGCAACACGTCGGCAAGTCGGTCATCTTCGGCATCCGCCCGGAAAACATCCACGATCCCCAGTACCAGCCCCCAGGGATCCAACCTGCCCCGGTGCGGGCTAAGGTCTCGGTAACGGAGCTGGTGGGCCATGAAGTAATCCTCTATCTCAGCACCAGCGACCGAGAAGGGATCCTGGCCGAGCAGGAGTTTATTGCCCGCGTGGATCCCCGTACCCAGCTGCGCGTCAACCAGTGGGCGGAAGTGATCTTCGATATGGATCGCTTCCACCTGTTCGATCCCGAAACCGAGCAGCGGCTGGGATAAGCGCTGGGGTCGCTTTAGAATCCTAATAAGCTTAGAAAGGCAGGGATCCCTATGCCGGAGCAATCGACGTCCCGCTTGGTTCAGGCGCAGTTTGACGAATTTCCCTACCCGAATGTCCCGATTGAGCAGACGGTTACGGATAACTTCGCGCTGTTTGCCAACAGCCTCACCACCGCTTACTATCGCCGCAACCGCAAGGTGGTGAAACCGGAGGGCAAAGTAATGCTCAACGCCGGCTGTGGCTCCGGCTGGGAAACCCTTGTGCTGGCCACGGCCAATCCGGGTGCCACCTTCGTCGGGGTAGACATCTCGGCAGAATCCCTGAAAATGGCCCGGCAGCGCTTTGAGTTTCACCAGATTCCAGACGTGCGCTTCGAGGTGATGGACATCACCGACCTGAGGGCCTTGGGGGAGCAATTCGATTTCATCGCCTGCAACGACGTGCTCTACCTACTGGACGATCCGGTGGCAGGGCTGAAAGGCATGCGCCAAGTCCTCAAACCGGACGGCATCATCCGCACCAATGTCCACAGCCTTTACCAGCGCCAGTTTATTTTCAACATGCAGGATGCCATGGAGCTGCTGGGGGTGATGGATGAGCCGGCTGCCAAAGCCGTTCCCATCCTCAGGGAGCTGATGGATGCCCTTCACGAGGGCAGCTTCGTCAAAAGCCACTGGCAGGGGGATGCCATCAAAACCACCAATGGGATCCTGGCCAACTTCCTGCTGCGCAGCGACAAAGGCTTTACCGTACCTCAGGTCTTTGAGATGCTCCGCCAAGCCGGGCTGGAGTTCATCAGCATGGTCAATTGGCAGCAGTGGAAGCTGGAGCGGGTCCTCACCAAGCCCGTTCCCTACGCTCTGCGCCAAATCAAAAAGCTCAGCCAGGAGGAGCTGCTGCACTTCATCGAGTTAATCTTTCCTAACCTGACCCGCCTGATCGACTTCTGGTGTGGCCACCCCACCGGGGCCACTTCTCCTCAACCCTTCAGCAGCGAGGAATGGAGAAATGGCTTGGTACAGGCGCATCCTCTGCTGCTGAGGCTCAACGCCAAGGCTGCCTTTGAGAATGCCATCCGCGACAATGGCCCGGTCAACATCAACGGCTGGCCCGGCTCCGAGGGCAACATCACCATCGATCCCTTCTCGGTGCGCTGGTTGATCGATGTTTTTGGAGAAGAGCCTGTTCCTGTACAGGCCCTGGCGGCCAAGGCGCTAGATCTCATGGATTGGACCCCAGAAGAAGCCTTTAACCAGGTGGTGGCCAACCTGAAGTTTCTGGAAGAGCGGCTGGTGGTGCTGTTGCACTCGCCGCTGCGTTGAGTTCAAGAACCTACCCCCCTCTCCCCCTGGGAGAGGGGCCGGGGGTGAGGGCTGACTCCCCCTGGGAGAGGGGCCGGGGGTGTTTGCGTTTAGCGACGCGGAGCGCTTGGGCTGGGAGAGGGGCTGGGGGTGAGGGTCTGCAGCACCCTGATTTGCTCGGCCCGAATGGCTGCCGGGATCGATCCTTCCGCATCGACGTTGACGGCGAACCGAACGGTGCCTTCCATTTCCACCACATCTCCCGGGAGCAGATCCAGCCAGCTGGCAGAGCGGCCAAGGCGAGTCACTTGCACCTCCTCAGCGGGAACCACCGAGACCCACGTGCCCGCGTAGCGATCCAAGCTGGGGCTGACTTTTTCCAAGTTGACCCCAATCCAGCCCTCCTTGCGGTTGAGAAGTCGCACCGTCCCAGTTAGTTGGAAAGGCTGTGCTTCTTCCGCTAACTTGATTGGCTCGTAGAGAACCTCTGTATTTAAAGGCTGCAGCCGAGCCAACTCCACCCGCCACCCTTGAGCCTGGCGATAGAGGGTAACCTCCATAACTGCGCGCAGCCGACCCTCCGGCAAAGGCTCGTAGAAGCCCAACTGAGAGCGAAAAGGGCGAAACCGGGGATCCTCCCGATCCGGCTCTGTTAAAAATCGTTGCAGCTCCTCGGCAGTGAACTGGAAACGCAAAGTCGGCACCACCGCTTCTGGCTTCAGGATTGCCTCCACCCGGAAAATGGCCGTATTGCCCACCGCTTGAATGGGGGTGAGGGTAAACTCCTCCGCTGAGGGCCACGATTGATCCAAGGCCCCCGGAGGGATCCCTTTTAGCAGCCGCGGAGTGAGCAGGGCTTCTGCGGTGGCAAAATCGCGGGCATTGGCCGCCTGGACAAACTCCCGCAGCGTTTCTTCAGCCGTTTTGGCCTGCCAACAGCCCCCCAGAGGCAGCAAAGCCAGCACCAGGAAAAACCACGCTCTCACATCCACACCCTCCCCAATCTCCCTGCAGGTAACAGTCCTAGGGGTTCTCGGTTGGAGATGCAGAATTTTCACCGGGATCCGTTGCTTCCGTCTCTTCTGGCTTTTCCGACTGGGATCCCGAAGCAGCAGGTGGCTTATCCGGCTGCCACACCTCGATCCGCCAGCCGCGATCTTGCTGGTAGAGGGTGATCTTGACGCGGGAGGTCACCGTGTCTCCCTCCAGGCGCATCCCCACCAACTGGGGGGCCAACTGCTGATAGGTGGGATCCGCCAGATCCGGCTGGGTCAAATACTTGCGCAACGTCAAGGGATCCAGCCCCAGGCGCTGGGCCGCATCCTCCAGCGAGTCGGTGCCCTCCACCCAGACATAGGCCGTCTTCCCGGTCACCTCTTGGTTGCGCACCTGCACGTTCTCCCCCACCGTGCCCCAAATCGAAGGCAGGGATCCCGGCCTGAGGGCGTTGCTGAAGCGCTCCGTCAGGTAGCTGTCTGCCGTGCCCCAGTCCCCCTTCTCGGTGGCTGCAATAAAGGTTCTCACCACTTGGTCAGGAGTCTGCACAGGAGCTGCCTGCGTACAGGCGATCCCTCCTGCCAAGGCGGCAGCAGCAATCCAGACGGGGAAACGGCGTACCATGAACATCCCTCAACCACAAGCGGCATCGCTCTCCTAGGTTACCAAACTTTTTCCGCCTTCTCTTCTGCCTGTTCAGAAGACCCAGTGCAGCTCCGGCAAGGTGGTAGGATAATTCAGCAGCTTAGTTAGCGAAGCCATGGGGATCCCCACCACTGCCGATGAATGTAACGAGCTGGGAATCTCTCACTGCTTGAAGGCCCAGCAAGCCAAAACCTCGCGGGAGCGACGTGCGGCTTGGGCCATGGCTTTGGCGGCCTGGCGGCAGGGTTTGGATCTCGATCCCAACCATCTCCCCTCCCAGTTCAATCGCCTCCATGCCCTTTTGGCCTTGGGAAGCGGCTACACGGCCCTCCAAGAGGGAAAAGAGCTGCTCTCCCGGCTTTTGACCCAGCGTTACCTAGAAGATCCCAGCTTGGGCCTAACTGGATCCCAGCCCAGGCTGGCTTGGGATCCCCCTCGTCTGGCTTCTGCTAGCAAAAAGGCCCGCCGCTCTTCTAAGGCCGCTTCTGCTTCCCGCCTTGGCCCCCGCGAGCGCTACCTCCACACTCTAGCCCGTTGGCTGGCCCACCACAGCGGGGTTATCTATCGACCGGAGCCATTGCCCTACTGGCGGCTGGCTGCAGCCATTGACCCAGAGGACTTAGAGGCCCAGATGGTGGTCGCCATGAATGCGGCAGCGCAGGCGCAGCCGGAAGGGGCTTTCTTGCTGCAGAAAATAGCCGACCATTTCCCTGGGCAGAAGGACAGGGCCCTGCAAGTGCTGCAACTGGCTCTAGATCGCTACATTCCGCGGCAGGATCCCTCCAAGGCGGAGTCGGATTCAGCAGAGCAAGAGTTAGAAACGCCTCCTAACGGAGATCCAGCCTCGGAGGCGGTGGCCAGTATGGAAATTTGGACTCAGTATGAGGGGTACAAGCTAAGGCTAGAGCCAGATCTTAAAAGCATTGTGACCTTCGTCCTCCTGGCTCAAGACCGCTGGTTTGAGAGTGAAATCGAGCTGTGTCGGCAAATCCTCAAGCCGGGCATGAACGCCATTGACGTGGGGGCCAACGTTGGGGTTTACACCTTTCTCTTTGCCCGCTGTGTGGGCAAGGCCGGAAAAGTCTATGCCATCGAGCCCACGCCGGGGTGTTTGCAGTGCTTGCGGGCAACTGTTGCTCAAAACCAACTCGATCCCTCTGTACAGGTCGTGGAAGCTGCAGTTGGCGAAGAGCCTCGGGAAGTTTATTTGGTTTGCGAAGGGGCCAGCGTTTTCAACCGCATCGTCACGGATCCCATGTCGGTTGTAGAAGAAACCAAGCCGGTGCAGCAAATTACCTTAGACGAGCTGTGGATCTCAGAGGGCAGCCCCGACATTGATTTGCTCAAAGTCGATGCGGAAGGGGCAGAAGTTCCCGTTTTGAAGGGGGGGAGAAAGCTGATCGAGACCTGTACCCCGCTGATCCTGTTTGAAAACCAAAATGTCGGCCAGTTTTCAGGTTTGGAGTCGGCGAAGCTTCTCGCCGAATTAGGCTATCTCATTTATGTTTACAACCCGATGATCCAAGATCTCAGTACCGTTCAGGCTTCTGTGCAACTGCCAACTGCGCTAAACTTGGTTGCCGTGCATCCGAATCGCTTTTCTCTGGCGAGCAAAGCTGGTCTGATCTAGCCGTTTCTGTGGAGTAGAGTAATGCCTTTCCCGATTAGCGAGATCCTCGGCAAAGACATGCCTTTTATCCGAATTGCAGACGTGGGGGCGATGTTTCTGGGCGGCGATAACTTCGACAAGCTGGTTCAGGAAGGACATGCCCAGGTGATAGGATTTGAGCCCCAGAAGGAAGAGTGTGAAAAGCTCAACGCCAGAGCCCTAGCCGAGGCTCCTCGCGCCGACAAAGTGAAGCGGCAGTACTTTCCCTACTTCATTGGGGATGGATCCCGTCGCAAGTTCTATTTCACCAATGCCGGCTACACCTCCTCTCTTTACGAGCCCGATCAGGAGCTGGCCCAGCATTTTGAGAACTTGGCGGAAGTTTGTCGGGTAACTCGGGTTGAGGAAGTCCAGACCACCCGCCTGGATGATATTCCAGAGCTGGGCGAAGTGGACTTTCTCAAGATGGATGTTCAGGGAGCCGAGCTGGATGTTATCCGGGGCGCTAGAAAAACTCTACAGAGTGTTACTGTTATCCAAACAGAAGTCGAGTACATACCCCTCTACAAAAACCAGCCTCTTTTTAGCGATGTGGATATTGCCCTTAGGGAAGAAGGCTTTCTCCTCCACGGCATGACCAGCAACTTTGGCGCCTGCCTCAAGCCTTTCTCCTCCAGAACCTATCGCCCTTACACCCAAGTGTTGTGGTGCGACTATGTTTACGTCAAAAACTTTATGCACCTGGATCGGCTCTCCCCGCGGCAGCGGCTGGCAATGGCGGTGGTTTTGCATGAGGTTTACCTGTCCTACGATCTGGTAGCTTTCATCCTGGGCGTCCATGACCAAATTGCCCAAACCCGTTACAAAGACTTCTACCTGGCCAAAATGTTTGCCGCTCTCAATGTCTCTTAAATTGCTCAGACGAGGTGGGGGATGATCGTCATCGACGGGGTTATCTGGCAGTCGGAAGGGTTTTCTCGCTCTCCACTTTTGGATCAGTCCTACCTGTGGCTGAGCCTCATTGAAGAGTGGGTCAAGGCCAAGAAGGCAACGAAGTTTGTGGTGCTCACCCGCGGGCAAACTTGGTTGCCACCGGGAACTTTTTTTTCCGAGATCCCCCGCTTTGCTTTTGCAGAGGCAGATGAGGATCGCACCGGCCTGCAGAGCGCCTGCGACCAGCTCAAGGCCAGGCTGTTTCTCTCCACCGGCTACACCACCCCCATTTCCACCCCTTCCATCGCCTTCATCTACGACCTAGAAGCAGAGGCCGGCAGCCAGTTTCATCCAGAATACATCGAGAAGAAAAATGCCATCCTGGCTGCTGCCCACTACGTCTTCTTCTCCGATGAAGTGCTTGCTGGCTTCCGAACCCACTACCCCGGGATCCCTCCCGAGCAGATGTCGCTAGTCTATCCGGCCATTGAAGGCTGGGCCAAGCCGGCTGCTCCCGATGCCATGGCCGAGTTTCGCCGCAAGTTTCAGTTGACTCGCCCTTTTTTCTTGGCCGTCTTGCCCGAACAGCTGGCTGATTACCGTGGCATCCAGGCTGTCAGCCAAGCTTGGGAGATCCTCCAAGGTCAAAAGCTCTCCCGCACCGAGCTGGTCTTTGCCTTTCCCAGTCCTCTGGAGGTGGATCCCGTCAAAGCGCAACTGCCCCAACGAGAAGGCCTTCGCTACCTCAGCCTGAACAATCCCGAGCTTGCCTGCGCCTATTCCTCGGCTCTGGCGCTGGTTTTCCACTCCACCTTTCGGCCCAGCAGCCCCCTTGAGGCGATGGCCTGCGGCTGTCCTGTGGTGCATTACCGGGATGAGCAGCCAAATGCCTCCGGCTCGGAGTCGGCAACTGCCTCTGGAGAGAAAAAAGATAAGGATCCCTTGCAGAACTCGACAGCCCTGCTCTGCCAAGGCTCTCTTCAAGAGCTGGTTGACGCCCTGCAGCGCATCCAGAGCTACCCGGTACGCTCTCCCCTCATTGCCAAGGGGTTGGAACAGGCCAAGGAGCTGAGCTGGGCAACAGTGGCCGCCAAGCTGTGGGACATTTTCGAGCAGGTGGCTCCTTCGGAATCCGAGGAACCTACTGACCGCTGACCACCAGGTTTTTCCACATCTGCCAATAGGCCCGCTCCAGGGCGCGAGCATGGCTTTGCGGATCCCTCAGGGGCGATTTCTCCATCATGTCTCGCAGGTTGTGGCGCAGATGCCGCAGCCGCTCCAGGTCATTGGCCAGGTTGACGGCGATCTCCACATACTCTTCCGGGGTTTGGGCCACTAGCTCCGGCAGCCCCACATTGGTGAGGATGGAGACCCCCACGCGGCAGACGTGGGCATTCCCCGCCAGGACAACCACCGGCGCACCGCCCCAGAGGGTTTCACAGGTGGTGGTGGTGCCGTTGTAGGGGAAAGGATCTAGGCCAATGTCAATCTCGCTGTAGATCTGGAGGTGCTCTGGAATGCTGCGTCGATCTCCCACCAGGTGCACCCGCTGCCGATCCACCCCGTGCCGCTCGAAGTGCCCCCAGAAGATCTCGCAGACGCTGCTGTCGGTGTAGCGCATGTTTTTGAGCAGGATGCGGGCGTTGGGCAGCCTCTTGAGGATCTCCGCCCACACTGCCACCACGTTGGGGGTAATTTTGGTGGGGTTGTTGCAGCAGCCAAAGGTAATGTAGCCGGCAGACAGAGCCGGTAGCTCGGAAACCGGCGGAAAGATATCCACAGGGTTGTAGCAGAGAAAGCTTTTAGGCAGGCGCATCAACTTTTCTGTGTGGTACCTTTCCGTCATGCCCGGCGGGTCGGCGTAGGCATCGGTGATGCGGTAGTCCACCAAGGTCAGGCCGGTGGTGTTGGGGTAGCCCAGATAGGTGGCCTGGAGGGGGGCAGGTTTGAGGGCCAGCACGCCCAAGCGGTCGTAGGCTGTGTGGCCGGCCAGATCCACCAGAATGTCGATCTTGTCCTCGTGGATGAGGTCGGCCACCTCCACATCGGAGCGGATCTTGTGGATGTCTCGCCAGGCATCGGCCTTTTCCTTCATCCGCTCGGTCACAATGTCCGAATACGGCCCGTTGGAATAGCAGTAGATCTGGAAGCGCTCGTGGTCGTGGTGGTTATAGACATGCTCAAAAAACATGCTCACGGAGTGCAGCTTAAAGTCTCCGGAGATGTAGCCGATGCGCAGAGGCCGCTTCAGATCCCGATCCCGGTGGTAGGGCCGCCGCAGATGGGCCACCGCAGCTTGGGTGGCATCCCCCCACTTCTTGTGCTCCCGCAGGGTCTCTTCGGGATCGAAATCGGGCGCGTAGTGCAGGCCCATGAGGATGTTGCCGTGGAAAGCGATCACCCCCGGAGCCAGCTTGGCCGACTTGCGATAGGCTTTGATGGCCTCCTCGTGGCGGCATTGCTGGAGGAAGGTGCCCGCCAACCCTGCATAGGTGGAAGGATCCTCGGGGTTGATTTCCAGGGCGCGCTGAAAAGATTCCAGCGCCTCGGTTAGGCGGTTCAGCTCTTTGTAAACGGATCCCAGGGCCCGGTGAACATCCAGGAAGTCCGGCTTGAGGCGGGCGGCCTCCTGCAAAACCGGCAGGGCCTCTTCGTTGCGGTGCTGGCTTTGCAACAACAGCCCCAAGTTGCAGTAGGCTTCTCCCAGTTCTGGGTCGTGCACCAGCGCCTGCCGATATTGAATCTCTTCTTTTTCCGGCTCGTTCAAGTGCCGATAGGCCAGGCCCAGGTTGTTGTAGGCCAGGGCAAAATCGGGCTTGTGCTCTAGGGCCGCCTCCAGTAGGGGGATGGCTTCCTTAAACCGCAGTTGATCCAATAGCAGGCAGCCGGCCTCGAAGTAGGCTTCGGCAAAGTCGGGCCGCACGCCCAGAGCGCGGCTGAGGTGGGCCATGCTATCGGCCATGCCGCAAGGGAACACCTTGCGAAACCCCCGATCCGACAAAAAACCCGCCAAGCCCCGGTAGGCTTCGGCATAGGTGGGCTGCAGGCCAATGGCCACATGGTAGTAGTCCAGCGCCCGCTGCGGCTGCTTCAGCTTGCGAAAAGCCGTGGCCAGGTTGAAGTAAACCCGCGGGCGATCCGGCTGCAGCGCCAAAGCCGCCCGATAGGCTTCGATGGCCGCCTCCGGCTGTCCCTGCTCCAGCAGGGCGGTGCCCAGGTTGATGTGAGCTTCCACCAATTGCCCATCCAGCTCCAGCGCCTGACGGAAAGCGGCAATGGCCTCCTCCCATTTCCCTTGCTCTGCTAGAGTCAGGCCCAGGCCGTTGTGTAGCTCTGGCCGCTGTGGGTCTTGCTCCAGGAGCTGGCGATAGAGCTCAACAGAACGCTCCAACTGCCCGGCCTCGCGGCAGAGCTCTGCCAACTGCTGTGCCCGTTCGGGGGTAAGCTCGGCTGCCAGCGCCTGCTCCAGATGCTCAATGGCCGTTGCCAGCCGCCCTTTTTGCCGCTCAATGTGGGCCAAATCTGTCAAAATCTGAGGGTCTTGGGGCTGCAGGGCCAGGGCCCGCCGGTAATACTCCTCGGCTTGGTCATACTGGCCCAGCTGGAAGTGGCAGAGGCCCAGGTTGAAGAGGGCCTGCAGGTGATCGGGCTGCAGCGCCACCGCTTGGCTGTAGCATTCGATAGCTGCTTCCAGCTTGCCCAGCGCCTGGTACACCGCCCCCAAGTTGCTGTGAAAAGCTGCCTGCTCTGGCCGCAGCTGCGTGGCCTTGGCCAGGTGAGCTGCCGCTTCCTGCAGCCGGCCCGTTTGGTAGCAGAGAATGCCCAGAAAGTGTAGAGCATCAGGCTGCTCCGGCTGGAGAGCCAGCACCTGCCGGTAGGCCGCCTCCGCCTGCTGCAGATCCCCCGCCTGATGGTGGCGGGTTGCCGCTTCCAAAGTAGCTATCAGCGCATCGGGTGTCACTTGGCCTGGATCCCTAGATTTCATAACCTCTAATCCTACACCCATCTGAGTTCCGCGAGAAAAAAACGGGCCTGAACTTTCAGGCCCGCCGAGGGGTTAAACAGCCTGCCGACTAGCGCGGGACAGTGAAAGTAATGTCCAGCCGTGGCCCGCGAGCCGTGGTGATGGGGGCAGTACCCGTGCCTGTAGCCGGCTCTTTGTCGAACTCGGCGCGGCAGGTGCCCGTAGCCCCCTGGCTAATCTCGAAACCAGCCGCATTAGCTGGCGTCCCCGCCACGCTGGTGCTGGTGCTGAAGCTGGCCGAGAAGCTGGCCGTGTAGGAGAAGGTCTGGTTGGGGATAACCAGGGTCAGGTTGACAGGGCCCGTCAGGAAAGTGCTGGTGGCAGTGGCGTTGGAAGTAGTAGCTGCTGGGCCTGTGAATGTAATGGGTAAGGTGATACCCAGGTTAGCCAGCTGGTTAAAGCTTTGGTTGATCGTCGTGGCATTGGTGGGCAAGAAGGCCGAGAAGGTGCTGCCCGCCGCACTGAAGCTCACCGTGATGGGGTTGGTGGCCAGCAGCGTAATCGTAGCAATGGCTGACCTGGTAGTGTCAGCTTGGTAGGTAGTGTTGCCGGCGTTTGGTGCGGTTCCTGTAACCACAAACGCAATGGGAGCCACCGCCTGGAAGGCAGGAGCGCCACTGGCCGTGCCACCGGCCGAGCTGGAGACGGAGATGGAGAGAGTGGGGAACACAGCGGTAGCCTGGTTGTTCCACACCTCACGGGCACACTGCAGCCGCACCTGGTAGAAGCGCGGGCCTGGCGCCGACACCGCCCGCTGCACCCCAGGTCGCACATCTGCTGTACGCGGCCCAGCCGACACATCGTTGAACAGCACGTTGCCATTGATGCTCAGGGCAACAAAGGTGGGGCTGGAAGCCGGCGCAAAGAAGTCGCTGGAAACCACGTTGTTGGGCGCACCCAAGGTCACTTCCTGGAACACCACGTTGTTGGACGGCAGGTTGTGCGGTGTCGGATCCAGGAAGAAGAAGCCCCGCCCCCGGTCGCCAAAACCAGGAATGGTGGCCGAGTCGTTGGAGGGCAACTGCACCAGCGTTAGTTGCGCCTCCTGCACGACGGCGTTGCGGGGAATGGCGTCGGGAATGGGGAAGGAAAGCACCGCTCGGTAGTCGGAGTAGGTGCCTACCGGGACGTTCTCAGCTGCTCCAGAGCGCCTGATGCCAAAGCCGACAGGAATAGCGGTGGGGTTAGAGAAGACTTGCCCTGTTGGGGTGAGAGCGGCCAGTTGCGTCGGCAGCAGGCTGATGGGCGGAGCCGTGGTGGGAGTGGGAGCAGGAACAGGGGTTGGAGGTGGTGGCGGCGGAGCCGGGGGAGCTGGTGGGGGTGGTGGGGGTGGGGGCGGCACGGGTGTAACAGTGCCGGTGCTGCTTTCTTCGCCGCAGCCGGTGAGCAGCAGGGGCAGCAGCACCACTGTGGAAGCCAGAGACAGAGACCCGAGTGACTTCAGGAGCCACTTGTGCATTGTTCCGTTCATTGTTCTCCTCTTAACCAAAAAAGTGGGGTTCGGCTGAACACTTCCCTTAACTTACCCGATCAACTCGCCCAGGGCAAGCCAGGCCGTAGGAAAGAGCCAATCGAGGAAAGACGCACACGCGCTTGGATAAGCGGCTCGTCCGTTTACTCTGCTTATCATACAAGTCAATCAGCTCGCTTTGGCAAGTGCTGCCAGTTTTTTCTGGATGAGATCGGGAGTGACGCAGATCACAGACGCCGGATGAGGTTCTTGAGGAGTGGCCGGTTGGCAGCCTCTCGGAGCAAGGCAGTTGGGGATTGCGGAGGCCAAAACCTTTGCCCGGCATGGCTTCTGCGGATCCACCTGGAAAAAACCGGAAGATTTGCCTATTTCCTCACAAAAGGATGCTTGATCCGGGGCAGAAGGGTGGCAGGATGAGGAGTGGATGTTTTTTCTGGAGACCCAACCAGGATGGCTACCTACAAGGTCACTCTGATCAACGAGGAGCAAGGCTTGAACGTCACCATCGATGTGCCGGATGACGAATACATTTTGGACGTGGCGGAAGAGCAAGGGATCGAGCTGCCCTATTCCTGCCGCGCCGGTGCCTGTTCGACCTGTGCTGGCAAGCTGGTGAGCGGCACGGTGGATCAAAGCGATCAGTCCTTCCTGGATGATGATCAGATCGAGCAGGGCTATGTGCTGACCTGTGTGGCTTACCCTACTTCCGACTGCACCATCATCACCCACCAAGAAGAAGCCCTTTACTGATCGAGCTTGAATTTCCGTCCTCAACCCCAGCCCCTCTTCCAAAGAGAGAGGGGTTTTTGTTTTGGGTGGCCCAAGGGGGTGTTCGAGCGCTCCGCGCTGCTGAGGCCCTCACCCAGAGGGAGAGGAGCATGCCTCTAACCCCCAAAACCCTGAACTTTGCTGAAT
>NZ_JANSIM010000095.1:0-12011 GCF_047502655.1 Synechococcus sp. R5-12
AGCCCGCTCCGTACCGCTTAGCGGTCGGAGCCGGGTAGTTTACAGTAACTGCAATCACCATCCCTCGCCATCTTCAGGCCAAACTCTCGCAGAGCGGGCAAGAAATTTTTATTTTCGTGATGGGATCGGCTCAACTTCAGCAAGGCAAATCTCTGGATATCGTGCAAGTTTCTCCAGAAATCGAGGGCAAGCCGGATCCCCAGGTCTTGAGCTTTTTGTTGGACAGCCATTGGGATCTGGTTGGGATTTTGCCATTCAGGCTGGGGGTCAATGGGAATCTCTTGCGCCTCTTCGTGGCAGATGGAGCGAACCAAATGGCGCAGATGGTTGCGGAGTTCTTCTAGATCCTGTGGAGATTCAGAGGGCCAATCAACACACTTCCGCCGCTCTTCTAAGGAAAACTTGGCCCATTGATGGAGCTTGAGCTTGATCCCGCACAAATCCAGCTTTAGGCGCAAGGTCATGGGGATGCATCGCAGAGAGTCGGCAAAATCTTGCTCAAACTGAAACAGAGTCATGGGAACCTCGATTAGGAACCAAATCTAGAGTTGAGCGGATTGCTTGAGCGGTGGGTCGGCTTTCTCAAGAGCAACGGCACAGGCTTTTAATTCCGGCTGTCCGGAATCAGGGCAACTGATGTCATGGGTAAGGGCATTACACTCGGCTTGTTCTGCCCAGAGGGATCCCCAGTGCATGGGTACAAATAGCGTACCGGGAGCAATGTTGGCAGTTATCTTGGCCGGGAAATAGGCCCGTCCGCGGGCAGAACGCACTTGAACCCAATCTCCATCTTGGATGCCCAGTTTTTCCGCATCGCGAGGATGGATTTCAATAAAGGGTTGGGGGTGCATGTGCTTGATTTTTTCAATCCTGCCGGTACGGGTTTGGGTGTGCCAATGGCCGTATAGCCTGCCCGTGGTTAATACGTAGGGAAACTGGGGATCCGGCGGCTCTGCTAGGCCACGGGAATGGTGGGGGATAAAGCGGGCGCGGCCATCGGGGGTCGGGAAACGCCAATCTGTGTAGAGGCGAGTGGACTTAGGGGCCGAGGTTCTTTCTTTGGGATAAGGCCATTGCTGAGGGCCTTGTTCTGCCAAAAGGGCATGGCTGAGGCCGGAGTGATCGCAGAGGCGATTTGCGGTAAGGGCGGCAAATTCTGCATAAACCTCTGCCGCGGTTTGGAAGGAAAATTGCGCTTCAAAGCCCAACCTGCGCCCCACTTCAGCAAAGATCTCCCAATCGGGTCGGGCTTCGCCAGGGGGATCTCGAAAGGCTTGACAAAGGGTAACCCTGCGCTCGGAGTTGGTCATCACCCCGGTTTTCTCGCTCCACTGACAGGCAGGCAAAAGCAAATGGGCATATTCTGCCGTTTCCGTAGGGTAATAAGCCTCTTGGTAAACGGTAAAGGGAGACTTTTTCAGGGCTTTTTTGACCCGTTCCAGATCCGGAAAGCTCACCAAAGGATTAGTGGCCACAATCCAGAAGAACTGCAGGGATCCCGTCTCCAGAGCGGCAATCATCTCGGTGGCCCTCAGTCCTGGGTGGGGGGAGATGGAGCCGCCGGGCAAACCCCAAGCCTGCTCCACCTCTGCCCGATGCTGGGGCTGGCTCACCAGCCGATATCCCGGCAGCAGATGGGATAACCCCCCCGCCTCTCGACCACCCATGGCATTGGGCTGGCCGGTCAAGGAAAAGGGGCCGGTCCCCGGTCGGCCAATTTGCCCGGTCAGGAGATGCAGGTTGATTAAGCTGGTGATCTTGGCGGTGCCCTCACTGGACTGGTTTAGGCCCATCGACCAAAGGGATAGAACTCTCTGGGATCCCTGCCAAAGCTTGGCTGCTTCGATCAAATCCTCGGTGGCAATTCCGCAGCGCTGGGCCACAATCTGCGGTTCATAATCGGCCAGCAAAGCTGCATATTCAGCAAAACCTTGGGTGCAGCCCTCGATAAAATCAGCAGCCATTGATCCCCACTTTAACAACAAATGGGCAATCCCATTGAAAAGATCGATATCCGTACCGGGGCGAATTTTTAAGTGGAGATCGGCAGCTTCTGCTGTCTGAGTGCGCCGGGGATCCACGACCACCATTTTGAGGGGGGATCCGGGCTTGTGCCGCTTCTTCAAGCGATTAAAAAGAATGGGGTGGCACTCGGCGGTGTTGGTGCCCACCAGAAAAGCCAGATTGCAGAGATCGAGATCCTCGTAGCAGCAGGGGGGGCCATCGGATCCCAGGGATTGGGTGTAGGCTGAGACAGCCGAGGACATGCACAGGCGCGAGTTGGTGTCGAAATTGTTGGTTCCCAGACAGCCTTTCATCAGCTTTTGAGCAACGTAATAGTCTTCAGTGAGCAACTGCCCCGATCCATACATGGCTATGGAGTGGGGGTTGTCTTTGAGGCAGCGCAGCCGAGAAACCATCTCCTCAAAAGCCTGATCCCAAGAAATGCGGCGAAAGGGCTGATCCAAGCTCTCCCGAAACAGGGGAGAGAGCAGCCGATCTCGACCAACTGCCTCCAGAACCGTAGCCCCCTTTACACAGACCATCCCCAAGCTGGAAGGATGCTCCCGGTCGCCTCTCATTTTCCAGTCACCTGAGGCTGTCGAAACCGCCTCCAATCCACATCCCACACCGCAATAGGGACATAGGGTTTTGATGACAGCTTTTTCCGACTCCATCGCGGTCACCATGAGTGGGGATCCCTGTCAGGATGGATAAGTGTCTTGCATTTTGGATCCCGATAGGCCATCAGGTTAAGGATCTCTTAGCCGAGGAGATCGGCCACTTGGATCTCAAATCCGGGCAATACAACCTGGCTTTTGGCAGTCTCTTGTTCGGTTAGCCAAAGGTGGCGATCCTGAGTCTGGATAAAAATAAATTTGCTTTTGGGAAAAACCAGCCAGACTTCCAGCGCACCGGAGCTGAGATACTCCTGGGCTTTCAAGAAAATGTCCTCTCCAGAGTCGGTTGGGGAGAGGATCTCTCCAGTGAGGGGATAGCTCTGCGGCAAAGTGGCAATATCCTCTCCAAATTGCTGGATTAAATCTGGAGACAGGTAGGCAACATCAGGTCTTCTGACTTTGCCTGTCGTTTGGCAGGGAGCCTCCACCAAAACCATGCCTCCCAATTGCTGATGTTCGACATAACCGGCCCAACGGATGAGAAGTCGGGTTTGGATCTTGGCATGCACTAAGGTTTGCCCCACTTTCTCCACAATGTAGCCATCTACCCATTCGGTTTGGGCAACTGGATTGGCCAGATAGTCGGCAAGGGTTTTGGGCAGGGTAGAGACCCGCTCCTCCATTGGGAGATCGGTTGGAACTACCTGAACCGGAGCAGTGGCCATCAACTTCCCTCCCCAAGCGTTTTGATTCCTAGCTTAATCCTCCCTATGGGCAAAGCGACGATAGAGGAAGTCAAGGGCGCGGTTACGCAATTCGTAGAACTCAGGCATTTCCATAATGCGGGAGCGGATGCGCGGTCGCTCAAAGGGAATGGTCAAGATCTCACCAATATGGGCAGCGGGGCCGTTGGTCATCATCACCACACGGTCTGACAAGTAAAGAGCCTCGTCGATGTCGTGGGTAATCATCAAAACTGTGCAGCGGTGATCCCGCCAAATGGCCAGCAGCTCATCTTGTAGATCTTCCTTGGTAATGGCATCCAAGGCCCCAAAAGGCTCATCCAAGAGCAAAACTTGCGGACGAACGGCAAGAGCACGGGCAATGGCTACCCTTTGCTTCATGCCTCCAGAAAGCTGCTTGGGCCGCTTGTGGGCTGCTTCCGCCAAACCTACCAATTCCAGATGTTCTTGAACAATTTCCCTTTTTTCCCACCGGGGTTTGGTTGGGTACACCTGATCCACCACCAGATAAATATTTTCAAAGGCAGTCAGCCAGGGCAAAAGGGAATAATGTTGAAACACCATCATCCGATCTGGCCCTGGGGAGGTGATGGGCTGGCCCTTGAGGGTAATGGATCCCGAAGTGGGAGTCGAAAAACCCGCCACCATGTTGATCAAGGTGGATTTGCCACAACCCGAGTGGCCGATAATGCAAACAAACTCACCGGCGGCCACTTCCAAATTGACATTTTCCAGCGCAACGAAGGGCCCTGCTGAGGTGAAGTAGGTCTTGCCCACATTCTGAAGACAAAGAAGGGGCAGTCCTGCAACCGGAGAAGCAGAAGATAGCGGTGAGGAGAACGTGCGGGAGCTGGTCATCATGGTGTTTTCCAATCGAGAGTTTAAGGTAACAAAAGCTAAACTTCGCTGAGCTGGTACTCCTGCAGCTTCAGATCCTGCCGGATGGCCACCGACTCCAGGTAAGCAACGGGATCCTCTCCGTCAAAGCGGGATCCATCGCCAAAGAGTAAAGCTCCGCGGTCGTGGGCCCAATCCGGAAGGCCCAGTTCTCTGGCGGCTAGGGCGTAGGTTTCGCTGTCCAGAACTTGGTCGAGAACCGAAATCCAGTTGCGGGGAAAAGCGCAGAGTCCCCAGCGAGCCATTTGCGTCAAGATCCAGAGGTGTTCCAACCTTTCGGGACAGGTGTTGCGCCCGTTGGCAAACTGGTGAAAACCGACAAGGGCCTGGGATTCATCGGCAATTCCCCGCTGCAGAATACCCGTCCACCCCGGCTGCAAATCCTCCAGGGCCACGCCCACATACTGGGGCTGAGCCAGCCACTCCAAGATCTCAGAACGGTGCTGCGGCTGATCGCAGTAGTGACAAGCCTCCAGTAGTGCCTTGACCAGAGCTACATGGGTGCGGGGGTAGTTTTGCGCCCAATCCTGGCGCACTGTCAGCACTTTTTCAATGTGGCTGGGCAAGATTTCGGGAGTGGTGGTGACGATAAATCCCAACTGTTCCCGCACGGCGCGGGAGTTCCAGGGCTCGCCGACGCAGTAGCCGTCGATGTTGCCGGCCTTGAGGTGGGCCACCATCTGCGGCGGCGGGATCACCGTCAACGTAACGTCCCGATCCGGATCCACCCCCCCACTGGCCAGCCAGTGCCGCAACAGGAAGTTTTGCATGGAAGCCGGATGAACCACTCCCAGGGTGTGGACTGTGTCGGGGGTGTGGTTGAGGTATTGGCGAAAATCCGCCAGGCTTTGAACGCCTCGCTCCAAAAGTCTGCGCCCAAAGGTAATGGCGTTGCCGCCGCGGGAGAGGGTTAGCGCGGTAATCAAAGGCACCGGAACTCCCCCTACTCCCAAGGTGGAAGCCAACGGGATCCCGGCCACCACCATGGCCGCGTCCAGCCGACCGGAGCGGATCCCTTCCCAGATGGTCTTCCAGCCTGGCTCCCGCACCAGGGTGACCTGCTCCAGGCCATGCTTTTGAAACAGGCCTTTTTCCTGCGCCACCACCAGCGGGGCGCAGTCGTTGAGGGGCACAAAGCCAACCTCCAAATTGACCTTCTCCAGGCCGTGTTTGGCAATGGCCACGCGAACAGGCGTTTTTTGGCGAGCCCGCTTTTGCTGGTTGAGAAAGTAGATCATCTCTCCCCGCAGGCTGTAGTAGTCGGGGTGACGCACCACTTCCAAACGATGGCGGGGTCGAGGAAAAGGGATCCGCAAAATCTGGCCAATGCGGGCCTCCGGGCCATTGGTCATCATTACCACCCGATCCGAAAGCAGCAGCGCCTCATCCACATCGTGGGTAACCATGACACAGGTGAGCTGCTCCGCCTGGGCAATCTCCATCAGTTGCTCCTGCAGGTTGCCGCGCGTCAAGGCATCCAGAGCGCCAAAGGGCTCATCCAACAGCAGCACCCGCGGACGAATGGCCAAAGCCCGGGCAATGGCTACCCGCTGTTTCATCCCTCCTGACAGATGGGCCGGTCGCTTGTCGGCTGCCCCCTGCAACCCCACACGGCGAATGTGTTCTGCCACAATCCGGTCCCGCTCTGCTTTGGGAAGGGATCCCAGCACCTCGTCCACGGCCAGGGCAATGTTCTCCCGCACCGTCAGCCAGGGCAGCAGGGAATAGTTCTGAAACACCACCATGCGATCTGGGCCGGGATCTGTAACCTGTCGGCCCTCCAGGAGAATGCCTCCGCGGGAAGGCTTTTCCAGGCCAGCAATGATGTTGAGCAGGGTCGATTTGCCACAGCCAGAGTGGCCAATTAGCGAGACAAATTCCCCCTTTTGGATCTCCAGGTGGATGTCTTTCAGGACAGGATAGACCTCTCCGTTGTCGAGGAGAAATTCCTTGTCGACATGATCCACTTCAATGTAAGGCTGGGTCTTCATGATTCCCCTGAGATGATTTCTGAGAGCATGGAGAAATTGTCAGCAACCAATCTAAAACTCGGCCAAGCTCATTTAGCGATCCTCAGCCACCACCAGCGAGCCAATCCAAGCCGTGATGCGATCCAGCAGAAGACCCACCATCCCGACATAGATCAAAGCCAGAATGATTTCGCTGATGCGGGAGCTATTCCAGGCATCCCAGATGAAAAATCCAATGCCCACACCGCCAATCAACATTTCCGCTGCCACAATGGCCAGCCAAGACAAGCCCACCCCAATGCGCAAGCCGGTAAAAATATAGGGCACAGTTGCCGGGAAAACGATTTTGAAAAAGTACTTCCAGCCGGACATGCGCACAATTCTGGCCACGTTGCGGTAGTCCTGAGGGATCTGCTGTACGCCGACAACAGTGTTGATCAAAATGGGCCAGAGGGCCGTAATGAAGATTACAAAAATGGCGGAAGGGTTGGCATCTCGAAAGGCAGCCAAAGAAATCGGCAGCCAGGCCAAAGGCGGCACCGTGCGCAACACCTGAAAAATGGGATCCAAAGCCTCGTACAGCCAGCGATTGACCCCGATGATCATGCCGCCCACAACCCCCACCAAGCCGGCCAGGGCAAACCCAATGAACACCCGCCGCAAGCTGGCCCAAATTTGCCAGAACAGCCCTTTGGCATTGCCGCCATAGTCAAAAAAGGGATCTTTAATGAGGGGATCCCAGGTGTCCTGCCAAACCTGGAGAGGGGTGGGCAAGTTGGCTCCGGGGCGGCTGTAAATGATTTGCCAGAGAATCAGGACGAGCAAAATGGCCGTAGCGGGCAACAGAATGCGACGCAGCGCTTTGTGGATTTCGACTCTTTGCCGCCAAGCAGAAGAAGGTGCAGAACTGGCGGGGGAACCGATTCCGGTACTGGACTGAAGAACAGAACCTTGGCCGGTTTTCAGCAGCCAGTGGCCTAGGCCAACCAGTAGGGGAAGCAGGATCCGAAAGAGGTGGTAGCCCAACTGTAGGGCAGAGTGGAAAATCCTCATGGCTTGCTGGGAGTAAGGTTGAAGTCAACTTAAGAGGATCCCAAGAGAGAAGGGGTTTCAGTTGAACACTCTTTGTGGGGATTCGGGGATCCCTTCTCTCCTGGGCAGAGGGCTTGTAAGGGTTTTTGCAACTTGCTCTGGAAGAATTGAGAAGATCAGGCTAGGCCAGCTTCTTAATCGCCAATTTCTCCAGGTAGGCGGCAGGATTTTCGGGATCGAACTGCACCCCGTCGAAGAAGGTTTCCACTCCTCGAGAGGTGCTGGGGGGAATGGCTGCCCCCTGACCAATGGCTTTGGCAGCTTCTCGCCAGAGTTCTTCCCGATTCACCCGCTCCACCAAGGCTTTGGTATCGGTGTCGGCAGGCAGATAGCCCCAGCGGATGTTTTCGGTCAAGAACCAGAGATCGTGGCTCTTGAAGGGGTAGGAAGCGTAGTCCTGCCAGAACTTCATCAGGTGGGGGCTGTTTTCAACGACCTTGCCGGTGCCGTAGTCAAAAGTGCCCCGAGAACGGCCCAAGATATCGGGCACAGGCACCCCCAGCCAGCGGCGGTCGCCGATGATGCGACACATCTCCTCTTTGTTTTCCATCTGGTCGCACCAGATCTGGGCTTCTAGCACCGCTTTCAACAGGGCAAGGGTGGCTTTCGGGTGCGCATCCACCCAGTCGGCCCGCAGGGCAAAGGCCTTTTCCGGGTGGCCGTTCCACAGCTCGCCGGTGGTGAGGGCACTATACCCCTCTTTTTGGTTCACCAGCTGGGCATTCCAAGGCTCGCCCACACAGAGGGCTTCCATGGTTCTGGATTTCATATTGGCCACCATCTGCGGCGGCGGCACCACAATGACGGAGACGTCGCTAGTGGGATCGATCCCGCCTGCGGCCAGCCAGTAGCGCATCCATAGGTCGTGGGTGCCACCGGGGAAGGTCATCGCACATTTGGGATCTTTGCCGGCAGCTCGAAGCTCGGCAAACTTGGCCTTGAGGGGGGAACTATCCAGGCCGATTTGCAAATCCCGATATTGGTTGGAAATGCTGATGCCCTGACCGTCCAGATTGAGACGGGCCAAAATGTACATAGGCACCGGCTTGCCATCGGTAACTTTGCCGGTGGTGATGAGGTAGGGCATGGGGGTGAGGATGTGTGCCCCATCGATGCCGCCGGCGGCGGATCCCAGCACCAAGTTGTCGCGGGTGGTGCCCCAAGAGGCCTGCTTGACCACCTCTACGTCCTTCATGCCGTACTTGTCAAAGAACCCCTTTTCTTTGGCGATGATCAGGGGGGCCGCGTCGGTTAGAGCGATGAACCCCAGCTTGGCGCTGGTGGTTTCGGGAGTATCGGCCTGCGCCACCCAGTAGCCTTTGCCCAAGGATTGCGATTGGGCGCGCGGGATCCCAGCCGTGGCCGCCCCAGCCGTGAGAGCAGCCACCCCGGCCAAAAATTGCCGACGGGAGACGGGAGAGGAAGTGCTGAACAGCTTAGACATCGAAACCTCCAAGATTTACAACGACGAAGAAAGAAAAACTTTCAGGACGGCAACAGAACCGCTAGCGGGTTACCAAAACAGAAGCCTGGGCGGCGGACGGATGCTGACGCGGCCTGGCCCCAAAGTGCTCCCTGAGCAACTCCACCAAGACCGGCTTGAGGTCTTCGCAAGGGATCCCTTTGCGCACGCATTCGCCCAGCTTGGCGTCTTTGCCCACCTCTCCCCCCATGTAGATGTCCACGGCCTCCACCACCCTGCCGTCCTTGCGAGCAGTGGTGCCCATAAGGCCGATATCGGCTACTTGGGGTTGGCCGCAGGAGTTGGGGCAGCCCGTCCAGTGGATGCGCACCGTTTGGGGGATCTCCAGCTCCGCCTCCAGCTCCTCCATCAAGGCCACAGCCCGGTTTTTGGTCTCGATGAGGGCAAAGTTGCAGAACTGGTTGCCCGTACACGACACCAGCCCCCGCTGCAATGGCCCTGGGTTGGGAGAGAACTTTTTCAACAGCGGCTCTTTTAACAAGGAAGCCACTCGGGAGTCGGGCACATTGGGGATGAGCACGTTCTGCTCCACTGTCAGCCGCAGCTCCCCGGAGCCGTACACCTCCGCCAAGCGGGCCAGCTCCATCATCTCCAGGGCGTTGAGCCGCCCCACCGGCACATGCAGGCCGACGAAGTTGAGGCCCGGCTGCTTCTGGGCATGCACCCCCAGCAGATCCCGCTTGTGCCAGACCACCTCATCTTTTTCCGCTGCCCTGAGCAGAGGGTGGCCAGTCTGGCGCTCCACAGCCGCCCGGAACTTCTCTAGGCCCCACTCGTCAATGAGCCACATCAACCGCGCCTTTTGCCGGTTGGCCCGCAGGCCGTGATCCCGGTAGACCAGCAGCACCGCCTCGCACAGAGGAACCACATCGCGGGGATCCACCCAGACATCTAGGCCAATTGCCTCGGCGCAGCGGCGAGCAGAGAAAAAGCCGCCCACCAGGACGTTGAAGCCCAGGCGGCCATTTTTGAAGGCGGGCACAAAGGCCAGGTCGTTGATCTCCGCATGCACGGAGTTGTCGCGACAACCGCAGATGGCGATGTTGAACTTGCGCGGCAGGTTGCTGAAGGAAGGGTTGCCCTCGCCGTTGTTGGTAACCATGTCCTGCACCTTGCGAGTGAGGCCGCGCACATCGATCAGCTCGTCCGGGTCAATACCGGCCAGAGGGGATCCCGTGATGTTGCGCACGTTGTCCATGCCCGACTGGATGCTGGTCAGGCCTACCTCTTTCAGGTAGCCCAGGATCTGGGGCATTTCCTCGATGGGGATGCCCCGCAGTTGCAGGTTCTGCCGGGTGGTGATGTCGGCTACGCCCTGTTCTCCATAGGGGTGGATGATTGCGCCCAACATCCGCATTTGGCCGCTGGTTAGGATCCCATTGGGCAGGCGCAGCCGCAGCATGAACTGACCTGGGGTGCGCTTGCGAAAGAAGATCCCCAGCCACTTGAGGCGGTGATCCCGGTCGTCTTCAGGAATGTTCTCCCAACCCATCCGGGCAAACGCCTCCAGCTCGGCCTTGACCGCCAGCCCATCCTTTTCGCTTTTGAGGCGTTCAAATTGGTTCGCCATGATCGCTGCCGTGGGGTGAACACTGGCTACCCTAGCGATGACGAACCGTTAACTTTGGTATTGGCAGTTACACTTTGTAACAAGTTATGCTATTTTGTCACCTTCTGATTGCAATTTGTGCATAAGGTCAGGCTTCCAGGAGCAGCAGACCCCTCTTTCCCCTTTGGGAAAGGGGCTGGGGGTGAGGAAAAGCTAGTTGAGAGGGTTGAAAGAGTTGAAAGGCTCCATCTGCCAGAGCAGACGGGGCGGGATCCCCAGCCCTTCGGTGAGGGGTGCGGGCCGTTGGGAAGTTTGGGGATCGCAGTCGTAGAGAGCGGTGGTGTAGCGGTAGCTGCGGGGAGGGCCACCGTTGAGGCGAATGCCGCTAATTTCAAAGGTGTAGTTGCGATTGGGCTGGATCGAACCCACGGAGTAGGTCAAAGTTTCCAGGCCAAAGGCGGGATCCCCCACGCGGAGATCTCCAACAGGCACCGGCTCGCCGCTGAGGGCATCGGTGATGCGGACTTGGGCTTGGCTGAGATCAGCCTTGCCGCCACGGCTGGGCACCGAGAAAGACCAGCGGTAGGCAGACAGGGGCTGGCCGGAAAACCCTTCTAGGCGGTAGAGGTAGCCGTCTTTCTCCGGGAAGGCGATGAACTCTGGATCTGGCACCGACTCGTCAAAACCGAAGATCCAGTTGGCGTTGGCCTGGGTCACCCGTCCAGCCCGTGGGTCAAAGACAATGCCGTAGGCCCCCTGGGCGTACTGAGGATACAGGTTCCAGCGGCGATGCCCCACATCCACAAAGTTTTCTCGACCTGGCTCGGCAAAATAGATGTCCACCTGCCGCGCCAACACCCGGCCTGGATCGGGGCCGTTCAGCTCTAGGATGGGCCCAACCGCCAGGTTGCTGAAGCGGGATCCCGCCTCCCCAGCAGGGGTAAAGCAGCGCCAAGAAGGGGGCGGCTGGTGGCTGAGAGTACCATTGGCTACCTGCATCAAGGCCGCTTGCTGGGCGGCTTCTAGGAACTGAGGATTGAGCTTCACCGGCGGTAACTGGTGCAACAGCCGTAGAAAATTCAGCCGATCCATCATCTTTTGGGCTGCTGCAGGCGTAAGGCGACCGGGGTTGCAGGTAGCAACCTGGGGCTGTTCGGCGTAAATAGGCCCCGTGAAGCTGCGGGTCTGGCGATCCAACCGGCACAGGAAGCTGGCAATCGGCACTTCCCCTGCCCGCGGTGGCTCCATCGAGGTAGGGGATCCTCCACAGGCCGCCAGCAGACAAAGACAAAAGATCCCCGCGATCCTCAAAGCCCAAGGCTGAACCAACTTGGGCAACCGCTGCAAGGGCATGCAAAAACCAGCCGAATTATGAGCCGGTGGGGGTGGGGGTGATGCTGGGGGGGCTGACGGTGCTGCTGCTGCTCTCGCCACAAGCAGGCAACAAGCCCAGACAGGCAAACAGGGCTAAGGCTGCCAAAAGCTGGTGGGTCACTTTGGGTTGCAACGTAGCCATGACAACAAACCTCCCAAATGCTGTTGGGTTTGACTCTGTTCTATCACCTGGCCGAGTGGGCCACAGCGTCAAAACTCATGCCGACAAGGGTATAACGTGACATCCTCCCGACGCTGACCCTACGGGTACAGCGCGGGCTT
>NZ_JANSIM010000096.1:0-602 GCF_047502655.1 Synechococcus sp. R5-12
GGACTCCGTCCTGCTGACGGGAAGGGTGGCCCGCGCTCTGTCCACAGGAGGAGCGCCGGGAGGATGTCACCATACTCCCCTGCCCAAAGGCAGAGGATTCTGGCTCTTGGTTCCAAGACAGCACTTGCCGTATCGGGTTGCCCCTTTACGACAGCGGTGCCCATCTCCCCAAGCGGGGCAGTTCCCTTCTGCCCTAAGTACCGTTGAAGAGAAAGGGCAAAACCTATTTAGGTTGCTTGCGTAGTCGCCGGACTACCGGGTTTTTTAAGTGGTTGACTACTCTACTACTGGTCTAGAGTACAGCACAAAAGCTGCCGTGAACGGCAGGGCTTTAGACCCAATTCTTTGGTAAAACAATTGCCAATAAAATGCCAATAAAAGGCTACCCGCTTGCTCGCCTTGCAGGGGCCAACTCAAGCGCTAGACCAAGAGAGCCAAGGTTTTTTTAACTCAGCACAGGTGTCTTTGGGGCAAGGGATCCATCCGACAAGCGCCAACCGACTGCCAGTTGTTTCTAAGTAAACTACCCGACCCTGACTGCTTCGCAGTACAGGGCGAGCTTTCGGTAGCCCTGCAGTTGGCAAGCCAACCACGAACCTCTA
>NZ_JANSIM010000097.1:0-5854 GCF_047502655.1 Synechococcus sp. R5-12
TGAACAGTGATGTTCAGCAGTGTTCAGCGTAAATGTATCAGCCCTGTCTTGAGCGCAATTATAGCCACTACTTCCCGTTCCTCCGGGCAGAACTGGGTCAAGTCTGCCTACGACCGCAGGCCGATTCCCGACCACTGCACGCAATGACGGCCCTGCTCATCCTTCAGGGATCCATCGCGGCGATAGGAAAAGAAATCTTGGGGCTGGCTGAGGGTGCAATGGGGGCTGACGGCAATGTGTTCAGGGGGGATCCCTTTGGCTTGGGCTTGGGCACCGTTGACCCAGCGCAGATCCAGGCGAACCTTGCCAGGCAGAGGATCGGGCAAGAGAGCGGCGCGGGCATCCAGCCCTGGGGGTAGGCTTTGCAGCACCTGCTCCGCCACCTCCTCTGACACCTGATAGACCGACCCCGAAATGGAAGGCCCGATGGCCACGCGGATCCCAGCAGCAGGGATCCCCGCCTGTAAAAACTCCTGCAGCACCTTGGACAAGATCCCCGCAGCAGTGCCTCTCCACCCGGCGTGAATGGCTGCCACCCATTCTTGGCTGGCCACCAAAATCGGCACACAGTCAGCGGTGCAGACCCAGGCAGAATCTCCTTGGCGGCGGGCAATGACCGCATCTGCCTGAGAGCGGGTAGGGATCCCTTGACCAGCAGAGCAGTCCTGCTCTCGTTTGTGTCCAAAGGTTTCGGTGATCCCATCTGCCCAAACCCAGTTGCAGCCATGCACCTGATGGCCCCACGCGGCCTGTTCAGGGGGCAGTTGCAGCCGGGCGGCCAACTGAGACGGGGGATGGGGATGACCTTGGCGAGAGCCAAAAGCATGAGGCCACTCCGCCAAAAGCTGACACTCCAGCCAGCGCCATCTCCCTGCCTGCTGCCAAACCCACAAGGCGGAGCCACTCATCGGCGGGAGCTACCCGGACCAGCAATCGGCGGGGATCCTTGAGACCGATGTTGGGCGTGGAGATGACCCACCCGCTCTTCCAAACACATCTTCAGCTCGGCAGGGTTAAACAGCATCGGCAAAAAATGAATGCTCCGGGTTTCTCGAAAAAAGAACAACACCGGCAGCGGCGGCCAGAAAATTTGCCAATCCTGCCACTCGCTGTAGGGGAACTCGCGGATGCGCCTGGAGCCGCTGTAGACCTGCAGCGCCGTTCTGGTAAAGGCCAGACCGATCAGAGAGGTCTGCACCATCAAAAACAGGCCAAACAGGCCCACCCCTAGCCCCGCCCAAAACGAAAGCCAGAACAGCGGCACCGCCAAAGCCAACACCGACAGGCTGAGGCGAAAATCCGGGGTTAATAGATGGGCAGAATTGGGCCTGATCATGCCCCACTCCTCCTCTCAGGGATCCCAGACCCATTCTAGGCCGCCTCGGCAACTCTTCAGAAGTCAGAGGATCTGTAGGACATAGAGGAGAGAGCCTCTTCTCGAAATCAGGGAACGAGGGGAAAACCGAACCCGTTTTTTGAGTTATCCCGAAAAATACTTGGGATCCTGGGGAAATTGGGGTTTGCCATTGAGCTTCTTCCCACAGCTGGCCGATACAACCGCGCAGGCGGGATGGAATCCTCGCGTAGCTCTCAACTGAGGGCCTCACCGCGTGCGATGGTATACGATAAACTCCAGAGTTCCGCAAGTTTACAGATCAGAACCGGCGAGACATCCCTCGCTCACCCAAACACGGCCTGGGGAAAACCGACATAATACGGATATAACGAGTGCTTACTGCTAACCCGCACAATTCGTTGGGCCTCTCCATGCCTCTCGACCCTCTCTCTCAGTTGCCAGAGGAGCCAACCACTCAGATCCCCTTGGAGTTTTACGAGCGCAGACCCCAGCCTGAGGCAACTGCGGCCTTTCTAACGGTGCTCAGCGGCGCCAATGTGGGCATGACGTTTCCCTTGGCGAGGGGTGGAGTTTTGGGGCGCAGCCACCGCGCGGACATTCAGCTCTTGGATCACGCCGTCTCCCGGCAGCACTGTCGGCTGGAGAGAGAAGATGAAGGTTATGTCCTCACCGACCTGGAGAGCCTCAACGGCACTTATGTCAACGGCGAGCGCATCAGCCGCGTTCTCCTGAAGGATGGAGATCGCATTCAAGTGGGGGCCAGCACCCTCAAGTTTGCCTACTACGACGCGGCAGAAGAAGCCTTCTTTTTGCAAATGGCCACTGCCGCCCTCCACGACCCGCTGACCGGCTTGCATAACCGACGTTTTTTCCTGGAGCAACTGGAGCTGGAGATCCCCTTTGCCCTTCGCCATCAAATTCCTCTCCACGTGCTCTACCTGGATTTGGATGGGTTTAAGCAAATCAACGACCGCTGGGGGCACTGGGCTGGGGATCAAACCTTAATCCAGGTGGCGCGGCGATTGCAAGCTCACGTTCGCCAAGACGATCTGGTGGCCCGCTTGGGGGGCGATGAGTTTGCCCTGCTGGTGCGCGGGATCCCGAACTCGCAGATCCTAGGGCTGGCAGAACGCTTGCGGCAGGCTGTCCAGACCCTGTTGGTGCAGGTGGAAGCGGAGACCATCTCCCTGAGCTGCAGCGTGGGCATCGCCTCTCTGCTGGAGCTGGGAGAGGGAACTGACCCACAAAGTCTGCTGGCTGCTGCCGACAAGGCCCTCTACCAAGCCAAAGCTGAGGGGGGTAACCGAGAGACTTTGCTGTAGTTCAGGGCCAACTGCTGGAGTTTAGGATCCCTCTACCAAACTGGCGTAGGCTTCGGCGCTCATGGTGTCTTCCAAGTCTTCGGGGTTGGCAATGCGCACCTTGATCAGCCAACCATCGCCATAGGGATCGTCGGCAAGGCTTTCGGGGCTCTCCACCACCGCTGTATTCACGGCCACCACCTCTCCAGAAAGAGGGGCATAGAGATCTTCGACGGCTTTGACCGATTCCACCGAGCCAAAGCTTTCCCCTTTTTCAATCTCTGTCCCTTCTTCGGGCAAGCCCACGAAAACGATATCCCCCAGTTGATCGACGGCATAAGCTGTGATCCCAATCACCGCAATATCATCCTCAACATGGATGTACTCGTGGGTGTCCACGTAGCGCAGATGGGATGGATACTCCAGGGCCATGCCGGTTCTCCCGTAGAATTCAGTGGATTATTCTAGGGTCAACCCTTGAAGATGGTAAAGAGCGGATCCCAAGCCCGGCCCGCTAGAGAAACTCCATCAGCAGCCGATTGACCGTTTGCGGAGCTTCCTGCTGCGCCCAATGGCCGCATTCGGGGATGTACTCCTTGCGCAGGCCGTTGGGGAAAAAGGGATCCATCCCCTCGGTTAGCTCGCGGCTGAGGGCAAAGTCTTCTTCTCCCCAAATCAGCAGGGTAGGGGCGAGGATCTGCCGCATGGGCTGCAAAAACAGGTTCTGCAAGGTGGGCAGGTTAAACAGCTGGCGGTAGTAGTTGAGGGCAGAGGTGAGAACCTTGGGTTTGGAGAGGGCCTCTTGGTAGAGCTTGAGGTCGTGGCGGGTGAAGGCGCTTTTGCGCACCGAAGTTTCCTGGAAAATGCGGCGCACCCAATCTCCCAAATCCCATTGCAGCACCCACTCTGGCAGCCAAGGCAATTGAAAAAAGAACAGGTACCAACTGCGGCGCAGTTGATCCAAGTTGCTCAAGAATTCCCGGCGGAAGCAGGCCGGATGGGGAGAATTGAGGACGGCCAGCTTGCGAATCTCCTCAGGGAAAAATTGCGCCCAGTGCCAGGCAATGGCTCCCCCCCAATCGTGGGCTACGACCACCGCTCTTCGGGCCCCAAAGTGGCTCAGCAAGCCGCGGATATCCTCGGTAAGGGTATCCAAGTCGTAGCCGTGATCCGGTTTGTCGGAATCGTTGTAGCCGCGCATGTCGGGTGCCACCACGCGAAACCGCTGCGCCAACACCGGAATCTGATGCCGCCAGGAGTACCAAAACTCCGGGAAACCGTGCAACAAGATCGCCAGCTCCCCTTCCCCTTGGGTGACGTAGTGCAGTTGAATGCCATTGGTAAGGGCATACCCGTGCTGCCAGGTTCCCATTTTGGCAGCTACCTCAGGAGGAAGGCGGGGGATCCCTGCTTCTGCCATGTCGTCTGCTCTCGAGCTAACCCATGATTTGGTATCCACCCATACTAACCTTTGTCGCCGGTCTTCCCTTTGCCGGCGCAGGCTTTTTGAGAGGCATCCTACGAAGAAAGCTTAAGAGAAAGTCTGCGGGTGAACAGATTAGATGAACACTAGCGCAGAAGGCCAAAGCCCAACATCCCCGCAAAGCGTTGCCATTTTGGGAGCCGGGGCTTGGGGAAGTACCCTGGCGATGCTGGCTCAGGGGCAAGGGCACCGGGTGCGGGTTTGGAATCGCCGCAAGGGCCTGGATTTGGCAGAAGTGCTCCAGGGATCCCAAATCCTCATCTCAGCCGTCTCTATGGCGGGGGTACGCCCTGTGGTGGAAGCGGTGCGCCAAGTGGGGATCCCGCCGCAGGCAATTTTGGTCTCGGCCACCAAAGGGTTGGATCCACTGCAGCTTCTGACCCCTACCCAAATTTGGGGGGCCACCTTCCCGGAGCAGCCCCTGGTGGTGCTTTCGGGGCCTAATCTTTCGGTGGAGATCCGCCAAGGCTTGCCGGCAGCGGCAGTGGTGGCCAGCCGGGATCCCTGGGCCGCTGTGCAGGTGCAGTATGCCCTTTCCTCGGAGCGGTTCCGCCTCTATACCAGCAGCGATCCGCTGGGAGTGGAGCTAGGCGGCACCCTGAAAAATGTTATCGCCATCGCTGTTGGCGTGTGTGATGGCTTGCAACTGGGGGCCAATGCTCGTGCGGCTCTGGTTACCCGCGGCCTGGCAGAGATGATCCGGGTGGGATCTAAGCTGGGGGCACGGGCAGAAACCTTCAACGGCCTGTCGGGGTTGGGGGATCTGCTGGCCACCTGCCACAGCCGCTTGAGCCGCAACTACCGAGTGGGCTACGGGCTAGGCCAGGGCCAACCCTTGTCGCAGATTTTGGCGGAGATCGAGGGCACCGCCGAAGGGGTTTACACCGCTCCCGTCGTGGTCGAGATCGCTGCCCAGCACGGCATTCAGGTGCCCATCACCCAGGAAGTGCATCTGTTGTTGCAAGGGCAGACCACCCCCACCGCCGCCCTCACCCGCCTGATGGAACGTCAACTGACTTCGGAATAGGCTGCCTTCACTTCTCCCAAAGGAGGAGGGGGGTTTCTGGCATAACCGCAAATCTGCGGATGAGGAAAGTTGTTCCGCACTCTATCAGGATTTTTGCAGAGCAGGGAGATCCCAGAATGAGCGATTTGGCGGAGTTTTTTTTTCCAGAGTTTCCCTATGCTGCAGCTGTAGTTCTTCGACTTGTTCTTGCATCAACTCGGATCTCTCTGGCTCCGGGAAGGCGGACAGTAGGCCCGACAGGTTGGGCCAGGTCTTTGTTTAATTTTTTACAAAGTTATGTCCAAACGCATCCTGGTGATTGAAGACGAACCCTCTATTCGCACCTATCTGCAGAAGGTGTTGCAACGAGCGGGGTACGACACGGTGGCGGCCACCGATGGAGAAGAGGGCTTGCAGATGGTGCGCACCCTGATGCCCGACTTGGTGTTGTGCGATGTGGTGATGCCCAAGCTGAACGGCTATGGGGTGCTGGATGCCCTGAGATGGGATCAGTCTACAGCTCACATCCCCTTCGTCTTTCTCTCCTCGAAAATCTCTCCCGAAGAGATTGAACAGGGGCTATGTTTTGGCTCCGATGCCTATCTGACGAAGCCCGTTGACCAGAAACGCCTGCTGAAAGCCGTTGCTGCCCAATTGTCTTGAGTTGACCAAAAGGCGCGGCAAGCCCCGTCCTTCAGGGCAGGGAA
>NZ_JANSIM010000098.1:0-11076 GCF_047502655.1 Synechococcus sp. R5-12
TTTCCAGTATAGTCCAGCGTATCATTGACTAGAGTCATGCTCCCTAGGCAGCTGAGTCCAGCAGCAGGGCTCGGCCATAGGCCCGCTGCAACACCGCTGGCTGCAACACCTCCCGCGGGGATCCCTGGGCAATTAAGACACGGTTGAGGAGGAGCACTTCGTCGAAGTAGGCCCGGGCCTGCCCCAAATCGTGGTGCACCACCATCACGATGTGGCCGGCATCTGCCAGCTCCCGCAACACCTGGAACAAAATAGCTTCGCTGGGCTGGTCGATCCCGGCAAAGGGTTCGTCAAGGGCGTAGATCTCCGCTTCTTGCGCCAAGGCCCGCGCCAGGAACACCCGCTGCTGTTGTCCCCCCGACAGCTTTCCAATGGGGCGATCCCGGTAGGCCCCCATCCCCACCCGCTCCAGGGCTTGAGCAGCCCGCTGCTGCCCCTTTTTCCCGATGCGGCGAAACCAGCCAGCAGCTCTCACCTGCCCCATCAACACCACATCCCACACCGTGGCGGGAAACGACCAGTCGATGGCCGAGCGCTGGGGTACATAGGCCACTTGCTCTCCCCACAGCGCTTGCCCACCGTAGCGCACTTCCCCCCGTTCCAGCGGCACCAACCCCAACAGCCCCTTGAGAAAGGTGCTTTTGCCGGCCCCGTTGGGCCCGAGGATGCCCGTGACGCGGCCCGGCGCGATTTCAGCTTGGATCCCTTGCAGCACCTGCAGGCTGCCGTAACGCACCGTCAGATCCCGCACCACCAGGGATCCCCTGGCCGGACCAAGAGGGAGAGGAGGAAGTTGCTTTTTCATTTTGTTTTCATTTTCGGTAAGTCCAGTGTACCCTAAAGGGACATCTAAACCATGAAACGATGATCAAAAGTCTTGTCTTCCTTTGGGGGCGGCGCCGTTGGGTAGCAGCCTTCGGCTTGGCAATAGGACTCTGTCTCGCTGACGGGAACGGCAGTTTTCTGGCCTTGGCCGGTTCGGGTTGGGCGCGTCCCCGCGTTGTGGCTACCACTACGTTGATCGCCGATTGGGTGGAGCAGGTGGGCCAAGATCGCATCCAGCTCACCAGCCTGCTGCAGCCGGGGATGGATCCCCACATCTACGAGCCGGCACCGGCGGATGGGATGGCCCTAGAGCGGGCAGACTTGGTGTTTTACAACGGCTACAACCTGGAGCCGGGGTTGATGCGCCTCATCGAGGCCACAGCCCAACAGGCGCGGCGGGTTGCCTTGGCCGAGATCCTCGATCCCATCGTCACCAATGAGGAGGATGGGATCCCCACTCCCGACCCCCACGTGTGGGGCAATGTGGAAAACGTCATCCTCATGGTGGAGCGCATCGCCCAAGAGCTGGCGGAACAGGTGCCTGGCGAGGCGACCTTCTTCCAAACCAATGCTGCTGCCTATCGAGCAGAGCTGGAGGAGCTTCATGCCTGGATTGGGGAGCAAATTCAGACCATCCCCCCTCCCAACCGGGTTTTGGTGACCACTCACGATGCTTTTGCCTACTACACCCAAGCCTACGGTCTAAAAATGGGGGGATCCCTGCTGGGGATCAGCACCGAAGAACAGCCCAGCGCCCAGACTGTGGCCCGGTTGGTGGCCGAGATCCGCGCTCTACAGGTGCCGGCTGTCTTTGCCGAGACCACCCTCAACCCGGCCCTGATCCAAACGGTGGCCGCTGAAGCGGGAGTCAAGGTAGCGGAACAGGAGCTGTACTCCGATTCTTTGGGGGAAGCAGGCAGCGGTGCTGAAACCTACATCGCCATGATGCGCCTCAACACCTGCACCATCGTGGCAGCCTTGGGCGGATCCCCTGACTGTCCTTGAGGGGCAGCATCGAGACGGTGGGGCTGAGTTTTGTATGATAGGGGCTCAGACCCTCGTTATCTCACCGCGTCCATGCCTGCTGCCATCCGTCGCCCGCCTCGTTCCCTCTACTGTGGCCAAGTGCGCCCGGCCCACATCGGCCAGACCGTCACCCTCTACGGCTGGATCGACCGCCGCCGCGACCACGGCGGTGTGATCTTCTTGGATCTGCGGGATCGCTCCGGCATCGTGCAACTGGTGGCGGATCCGCAGAAAACTCCGCAGTCATATCCACTGGCGGGGGAAGTGCGCAACGAATATGTGGTGCGGGTAACGGGAACTGTCCAGCAACGGCCCCCCGACTCCTTCAACCCTCGCCTGGCCACCGGCGAGGTCGAGATCTACGCCGAACAGTTGGAAGTGCTCAGTCCAGTCGGCAAGCAGCTCCCCTTCAGCGTCTCGGGAGAAGAAGCAGAGGAAGTGCGAGAAGAGATCCGCCTGCGCTATCGCTACCTGGATTTGCGGCGGGAGCGCATGTCCCGTAACCTGCAACTGCGCCACCGGGTCATCCAGGCCATCCGCCGTTTCCTAGAAGACGAGGAGGGCTTTGTCGAGGTGGAGACTCCCATTCTCACCCGCTCCACCCCAGAAGGGGCCAGAGACTACCTGGTGCCCAGCCGCGTCAACCCCGGCGAGTGGTTTGCCCTGCCGCAGTCGCCCCAGCTCTTTAAGCAGCTGCTGATGGTGGCTGGCGTGGATCGCTACTACCAGATCGCCCGCTGCTTTCGGGATGAGGATCTGCGGGCGGATCGGCAGCCGGAGTTCACCCAGTTGGACATGGAGATGAGCTTCATGGATCAAGAAGGGATCCTGGAGCTCAACGAGCGACTGATCTGCCATATCTTCAAAACTGTCAAAGGGATCCACCTGCCCCGTCCCTTCCCGCGCCTGACCTATGCCGAGGCCATGGCCCGCTACGGCTCCGACAAGCCTGACACCCGCTTTGGGATGGAGTTGGTGGATGTTTCGGAGGTGTTTCAGGGATCCCGATTCAAAGTCTTCGCCAAAGTGCTGGCTGAGGGCGGTTTGATCAAAATCCTGCCAGTGCCCGGCGGCGATGAAAAGATCTCCAACACCCGCATCAAACCAGGCGGGGATCTGTTCAAGCTGGTCACCCAGTATGGGGCGGGCGGCTTGGCCTTTATCCGGGTGCGGCCCGACAGCCTCGATACCATCGGCGCCCTGAAAGAGAGCTTGAGCCCCGAGCAGGAGAAGCGGTTGCTGGATCTCACCCAGGCCAAGCCAGGGGATCTGTTGCTGTTTGGGGCAGGGCCGGCGGCAGTGGTGAACGAGTCTTTGGGCCGGCTGCGGCTGCACCTGGGCCAGGAGCTGGGTTTGATCCCAGAGAACGCCTTGAATCTCCTCTGGATCACCGACTTTCCCATGTTTGAGTTCAACGCCGAAGAAAATCGCCTGGAAGCCCTGCACCACCCCTTTACCGCCCCCCACCCCGACGACTTGGCCGACCTGAAAACGGCGCGGGCCCAGGCTTATGACCTGGTGTGGAACGGCGTGGAAGTAGGAGGGGGATCCCTGCGGATTTACCAGCGGGAAATTCAGGAGCAGGTTTTTCAAGCGATTGGCCTCACCCCCGAACAGGCGCGGGACAAGTTTGGCTTTTTGTTGGAAGCCTTTGAGTATGGCACCCCGCCCCACGGCGGCATTGCCTACGGCCTGGATCGGCTGGTGATGTTGCTGGCCGGGGAAGATTCCATCCGGGATGTCATCGCCTTTCCCAAAACCCAGCAGGCGCGATGTTTGCTCACCGGCGCTCCTTCCAGCGTTGAGGCGAAGCAGCTCAAGGAACTGCACGTTGCTTCCACCTATCAGCCCGGTTGAGGGAGGTATCTTCCAACGACCACGGGTGCTCGATGATTTCGGCACGGGTAACAGGGCTGCGGAGATCCAGCAGACAATATTCCTTTTCAACCAAAAGGACTTTCATTGTGGAAGCTGGGCCTTTTTAACGGGAGTTCAGGAGTGCCTGGGATCCCTTCTCCCAGCCCCAGCTCCCACCTGTGGGAGGATAGAAAGGAATACACCCCTACTTTTTTTGCCATGCTACAGCTGACGGGAAAGAAAGCCTTGGTAACCGGCATTGCCAACGAGCGCTCCATTGCCTGGGGCATTGCTCAGCAACTGCACAAAGCGGGGGCCAGCCTAGGGGTTACCTATCTGCCGGACGAGCGGGATCGCTTCAAAACCAAAGTTCAGCAACTCACGGATCCCTTGCAGCCAGATTTTCTCCTCCCCTGCGACGTGCAAAGCGATCAGCAAATCAGCGATCTGTTTCAGGGGGTAACCGAAAAATGGGGTCAGGTCGATATTCTGGTTCACTGCCTGGCCTATGTCAAAAAAGAGGAGCTGAGCGGCAACTTCAGCGATATCTCGCGGGAGGGGTTTGCCCTGGCCATGGATGTGAGCACCTACTCCCTGATTGCCCTCTGCCGGGCTGCCAAGCCCCTACTGAGATCCGGCAGCAGTGTCCTCACCTTGACCTACTTGGGAGGAGTGCGAGTGGTGCCCAACTACAACATGGCTGCCGTCACCAAAGCGGGCCTGGAAACCTGTGTCCGCTACCTGGCTGCCGAGCTGGGCCCTGCCGGGATCCGGGTGAACGCCATTTCTGCCGGCCCGATCCGCACCTTGGCCTCATCGGCCATTTCCGATTTTCATGCCATGCTGCATGCTGTGGAGGAGAAAGCTCCCCTACGGCGCAATGTCACTCAAATAGAGGTGGGCAATGTGGCGGCTTTTCTGGCCAGCGACCTGGCCAGCGGCATTACCGGCCAGGTGATCTACGTGGATAGTGGGTATAGCATCCTGGGTTTTTAAGCGCTTTGGGATCCCTTGGGGATGGCTCCGGCATGAATCGCTTCTCACCCTTGCAGCGGTTGCTGCTCACCTGGATCTTGATCGTCATCAGCGGCTGGCTGGCCATACAGGTGGGTCGGCTGTTTGGGCATTTGCTCACCACCATCCTGACAGCGGCGGTGCTGGCCTTTTTGCTCAACTACCCGGTGCAGGTGCTGCGGCGCTATCGGGTCAGTCGAGGTTTGGCGGTCACCCTGGTCTTTGCTCTCTCGGTGGTGCTGCTGGTCTTGGTGGGGATCGCCGTGGTGCCGGTCTTGGCCAAGCAAGTGGTGCAGCTGGGGGCGCGGATCCCAGAGTGGGTGGACACCTTACAAAATTGGCTCGACCAGATTAGCCTTTGGGCCGCCGAGCGCAACATCAACCTTGGCCAGACGGAGCTGGTCAATACCCTTCTCAACCGCCTGCAGGCCAGCGCCGAGAAAATTGCCGGCCAATCCCTGGATCTCCTTCTGGGTACGTTCAACCAGGTGATCGACTTGGTGCTGGTGCTGGTGTTGGCCCTCTACATGCTGCTCTACGGGGGCCAGTTCTGGCAGGGGTTGCTCAGCCTCTTCCCCAAACCTTGGGGGCCGCGCATTGGCGAAGCCCTAGCCCTCAGCTTTCAGAACTTCCTCATCAGCCAGTTGGTGTTGGGGTTCATCATGGCCCTGATGCTGGTGCCGGTTTTTGGGTTTTTGCGGGTACCTTTCGGGCTCCTGTTTGGCCTGCTGATCGGCCTGCTGGAGGTCATCCCCCTGGTGGGGGGGGTAATTGGCATTGGGGCGGCGGCGGTGTTGCTGGCCTTTCAGGACATTTGGCTCAGCCTTAAAGTGGTGCTGGTTTCCCTGATCGTGCAGCAGGTGAAGGATCGGGTCATCGCCCCCCGCCTGATGGGAGAGCTGATCGGGCTAAATCCAGTGTGGATCTTGATTGCCCTGTTGGTGGGGGCGCAACTGGGGGGCATCCTGGGCGTGATCGTCGCCATTCCCCTCAGCAGTGTGGTGAAAAGCCTTTACGAGATCGCCCGCTCTGCCGACCTGGCCGCCGAAGATGGGTTGGGTTCCGGTGTAAAAGGATCCCCGCAAGGGCTCCGTCCGAGTAGCGCCAACGGCGAACCCCGCCGGGATCCCACCCTGCCCAAGCCGGAGACCCAGCAGATCTAGCCACCCGAAAAAGGAAGAAGCTCTGTCCATGCGCTTCAGGAGATCACCCTAACCGGCAGCGAAGCAGAGGCTCAATCCTGGTGAACCCAGTTGCTGTATCGATGGCTACCCTTTCCCTCGGGGAGAGGGGCCGAGGGTGTTGGGTCCAGGAAACGGTCTCGAGCTCCCTAGGGATCCCGGCTAGCGAATTTTGCCCTCGATAAAGGGCACCTCCAGCACCTTTTCGTGGTGGATAGGGCCGTGGCCGAAGTAGCCTCCCTCCCCAAACAGTTCGCCGTGATCGGCTGTAACCGTGATGTAGGTGTTTTTGGGAACCAGGTCGAACAGCTGTTCAAAGATCCCATCCAGGTAGCGCACCGCCTGGATCTGTCGCTGCCGTAGCTCTTCCAACTGGGCCGAATCGAAAAAGGGGATCCCGTCCTCTTCTCCTTCATCCAGCCGCTTCAACACCCCATTCACCCCCGAGATGCGGGGCCACAAGCTGGGATCCTCATCGGGCAGCGCGTAGGGATAGTGAGTTTCGCCCACGTTTAACAGGTAAAAGCTGGGGCGATCCGGCTCGAAGCGCAACTGTTCCACCATGGCCGCCATATCGTTGTGCTGGGGCATGAGGCGGTAGGAATCGAAATCCCGATTCAGCAGCGTGCTGGGGTTGAGCACCGGCATGGAGACCATGGCGTGGGTGGTGTAGCCCAGTTGATGCTTCAGCAGCGTCGGCAAATAGAGATGAGGCAGCAGATGCTTGAACTCAATGGGTTGCCGGGTGCCGAGCCGCTCGTTGTAGCGCAGATAATCTTGCTTGTAGTGCTCGGACGCAAAAACGTGGATGGGGCTGGTGTGGGGCAGCAGGCCCATGAGCAGGTTGTAATGGGCAGGGGCCGTCCAGGAAGCGTAGCTCCAGCGCTTTTCCAGAGGGCCCAACTTCAGCAAGTGCTTGGGGTTGGCCGCCAGCAGGCTGTCGAAGCGGCAACTGTCTAGGACGATGAGCAGATAGTTGTTCTGTCCCCGCGGTTCAGGGCGGGGGTCGGGCTCAGACGCAGGAGCGGCAGACGATTTCCACCAGTTTAGGAATCCCATCCTTCCTCCTCCTCGTCGGCGTAGGGCCGCTGGACAATCCGCCAGTTGGGAGCTGCTGCCGCATCGTCGTCCTCAGGAGCGGGATCGCGAATGCGTTCCGGCGGGATATTGGAATAGGAATAGCGGCCTGCTTGGGGATCCGGCTCGTACTCCGGCAGATCTTGGGGCAAATAGTGGTCGGGGGGAATCAGCTGGGCTTCCAAAAAGCGAACTCGGTCGCTCAACTGAGTTAACTTACGGATGGCCTGTCGCTGGAACACCCGGTCGTGCAATCGCCAGGAGCCTACATACAAAAATCCCAGCCCCATCCCTGCCCCATAAGAGGCCAATAGCACCAACGATAGAGGAAGCGGGGATCCCGATTGCCCACCCACCACAACCCTTGCCGGGGATCCCCAGTTTTGGATGAGGAGAACGAGCAGGCTCAAGATCCACAAGCCCAGGAGTATGAAGCGAAGGTTTCTGATCGCGTTAGCGGGACGAAATTCTTGCATGGCCTCAACCCTACCCTTTATTAGGCTACCATTCTTCCCTTTCTCCACTGGCCTGGCAGCAAAGACGCTGGAAGCTCAAGCGGAGTTGTTCTCAACAGCCATTAGCCCTCTCCCTAAGGCGCGCTTCAGGGAGACCCCGGGGCGGAAAAAGTCGTTTCTAGCCGCCTGTATCTCTCCTCCAGGAGAAGGACTTGGACTGTTGAAGCTCGCTGCAGGAGCAGGTTTGCGGGTATGGGCGGTACAAGATTCGAACTTGTGACCCCTTCCGTGTGAAGGAAGTGCGCTACCACTGTGCTAACCGCCCGCAGATACCACTCTAGCAGCTATCGACTAGAGCAGGATCTCTATATTACCACGTCAGCGATTGAGCTAGAGGATTCGGATCGGCATGGGAGATGGCTAGAGATAGCCGGGATCCGGCCTGAGGGCTACAGTAAGGGTCAGGGAGCTGTGGGGTGCTATGGCCTACTCACCGACCGAAGAGGCAATTGCTCTGCTCATTGATTTGGCAGAACGAGGCGAGATCGATCCCTGGGATGTGCAGGTCATCGAGGTTATCGATCGCTTTCTGGCCCGTATGGCTCCCACCAGCAGCAGCCATGACCTGTCTGAGTCGGGACAAGCCCTGCTCCACGCTGCCATGTTGGTCTATCTTAAGGCGATGGCTTTGGCAGAACCAGAAGCAGAAGAAAGTGAGCCCAGCCCGGTGGAGGTAGAAGTGGATCCCTGGCCAAGCTGGTCTTTGGCGCACTTGGATCGCGTGTTGCAACCCAGGGCAGCACCCCGTCTTCAACGTACCCGGCCCATCACCCTCAAAGAACTCATCGCCCACCTGCAAGAGCTGGAAACCCTGCTGGAACACCAGCCCGAAGCTGCCCCAAAGCCGCTGGCCCAACGGATTTCTCGCCAGCAAGCGCTGTCGGCCATCACTCAGCTAGCCCACCCGGAAAACCTTTTGGAAACCACCGCCGAGCTAGAATCTCTGCTGGCTCAGCTTTGGCAGCAGGGTCTGACCCAGATCAGCTTTGTCGATCTCCAGCAACACTTTTGCCAAAAAAGCTATCAAAACGGCAGCAGCGGGACCATTCACCCCATTCAAGTCTTCTGGTCATTGCTGCTAATGGCTGCCCGCTCTCAGGTGGAGCTGTGCCAAGAGGAGTTCTACGGCCCACTGACCATCCGACCCTGCACAACTGAGGGCCTGGCAAAGTAGATCCCGCCCTTGGGATCCCCTTCATTTGCCAAGGTGAACTCTAGAGAACTTTTCTGGCCGTGGCCGGGCCATCCACCTCTAGGCTTCTGAGCTGGCGTCTGAACCTGAGGATGTCAAGCGCTCTTCTGCGCCGCTCTGGCAAACGGAGAACTCAATCCGTGCCTTCAGCATCGTGCCGGGCACGATCCGCCCGTTTGAGATCTTCCCCACTGGAGCGCACCGGCAGCTCGGCAGGAGCCTCCCGATCCAGGTAGTAATCCTCCACGAGGCGCTCGCTGCTGGGATGATCTTCTCCTTCGGTAGGCAACAGTGGCGGATGCAGCAATTCAGCCGGAGGGCAGTCTTCTGAGGTGAGCAAATCTGACGTGCTGAGCATCCCCTTGGGAATGGTGGAAAGGCGCTGAGCAACAGCTCCAATGCTTTCCAGGCGAATCATCTCCTCCCAGGAGCAGATCTCCTCCTCATCTTCTGTCTCGTAGCGAACTAGGATGGTGTCCCCTTCGATATCGAGGATCTTGGCCCGTTCCAGCCAGCGTCCCTGATCCCGCAGATAGATCCACACATCCTTGCCTTCGCGGCTGAGTTGATAGATCCTACGATGAAGCACGGTCCCCTCCTGAAGTGAAAGATCCGAGTGAGTTGTGGGGGCTACCCAGCTCATCCCTCCATCTTAGCGGCTGGACACCGAGGCTGTATGCCTTTCCCGAGGCCAGACAGAGTCTCTTTAGGTTGGGTCGGTTTCGGCCAGAGAGACCCCTTCCATCGCCAAGGCTGTCTCCGCTTCTTCTGCCTGCACATCCCGCAGAAAGGATTCCAGAGAGGCATGGGCTTCCGCCTCCAGTTCTGCTCCGCCAAGGGTTATGCTCTCTTCCGGCAGCCAGCCCAAAAACGGCAGGGGCAAGAGGGTAGAAAGGTTGGTCAGGATCAGCAGCAGCCCCAGCCGGCTGAAATCGGTCTCCGTTACCCCCAGCCCATGCATCAGCAGGGATCCCAGCTCTTGGGAGAGAAACCCCGCCAAATTAAAGGCCGACATCAGCAGAGCAAAGAGGGTGGCCTCGATCCCAGGGGGGCAGAGGCGGGCGGCCAAGACCAGCACCGGCATAAAGGCAATTTGTCCTGCCACCGTCAGCACCAGGCTGTCCCCCAAGCTAAACCAATGATCGTCGATACCCCAATCCCGGTTGAGGTGATAGACCAAGATAAGGCTGGTCAGGCCCAACCCTGCCGAGATCACGGTCATCCAGCCGAACAGGGGCCGCAGTGGGATCCGCCGCAGATACACCTGGAAGATCCCTACCCCCAGCAAACTGGCGATGCTGGTAACCAAGCGCACCTGACCCAAAAATTCCGGCCCAAAGCCGAGATCGTTGGTGACAAAGTAAAAAAGAGCCGCATCGGCGCTGGGAGTGGCCTGCCAAACGAACACAAACAGCACCGGCAGCAAAATGCTGGGTTGCCGCAGCGCCCGCCACACCTGCCCCACCTGTTGTTGCAAGGGATCCCAGCCCTGGGACAACGCCACCGGTTGATCGGCAATAACCCAAGCTGCCAGAGCGATGAACAACGGCAAAAAGGCCGTCAGCCCAAACACCACCTGCGGCGGATAATGGGCTAAGAGCGCTCCTCCCAAATAGGCGGTGAGCAGGGATCCCAAGGCCGTTGCTCCCCAAGTTAAAGATTGCAGCGTGCCCGTCCCCGCCCAGTCACTGCCGTGTACCCGCTCCACCACCAGCGAATCTACGATTACATCCCCTACCGCCACCGCCAGGGATCCCAAAACCATCCACAGGGTGGCCAGACCAGCCGTCGGTGCCCACAGGGCCATCCCCAGCCAAGCCCCACACCCCAGAAGCCCCGACAACAAGAGGTAGGGACGACGCCGATAGCCCGCCACCGGTACGGTATCCGACAGCAGGCCGTAGAGGGGCTTGAGGATCCAGGGGCTCATGGCAACGCCCATCAACGCCGCCACCTGAGACGGGCTGAGGCCCAAGCTATCCTTCAGGTAAAAGCTGGTGGCCAGCCGTGCCAGCCCCACCGCCCCCTGCACAAAGTACACCAAGAGGATTCCGAACAATTCCGGCGTCCAGTGGATATCCCGCAGCGGGGTCAGGGTGGATTGGTGCAGCCGTTGCAGCAGAGGATGAATCATGAGCGGTCGCAGTGTAGCGAGATGTTAGTTGGTGCGGTGTTGCCTTGGCAACAGCAAAACCATAAGAATCTTAACAGTCTCTTCACCTTAACCTGTCCAACTGGCTTCCGGCTCCGACCTCCTTGGACGGGTTGCGCTTCCCAGCGCTCTTTCTGCTCAACCCAGCCGAGCTACAAAATCTACAAAATAATGAGGTCGAAATGAGGTCGAAAGGTAAACTACCCGGCTCCGACCGCTAAGCGGTACGGAGCGGGC